>JADLHH010000230.1 GCA_020848855.1 Anaerolineae bacterium
CGGGACCGCTGCTGCGCAAGGGAGCGTCTGAAACGCTCGACGACGTGGTCGGCGTAATGGCGGAACCGTCCAGCTACAAGGATACGAACAACGACGGTGTGTGGGATCATCTATGGGATGGTACGTCGGCGGTTGGGCTTGCCCGCACCTATGATCTGGGCAGCGATCCTTACAATTACTACTCCGGCGTCGACATTGGCGAGATCACCAACCACCCGGTGAACGGCGCTTGCCCGTTCGACCGGGCGGTGCTGGGGACTCCCTGGCTAAGCACTCGGTCCAAGCTGCTGCCGGATGGCGTCACCGAACGTGGACAGTCTGATGCGCTCCTCGACCAGGTGATCACCGTGCCGGACTGGTACTACGGCGCGCCCTACAACGGCTTGAACGCGCGCTTCCGCAACTACGAATACCGCGCGTCCTGCGCCGGCACGAACATCGGCGGGTCACTGGCGGCTTCCAGCGCGGCGCTGTTCACCGAAGGTCGGCGTGAGGGCGCGGTGTGGATCATGGTGCTGCTGAGTGACGGCGCTGCCGGCGCGAGCAACCCGATCTACGACATCAACGGCTCGGATATCGCCCCGGCGAACCCGTATGCGGTCGATGCCGGTGGTTATCTGGAGCCAGTGGACGGCATCGGCGGACCGATCTGTACCGACCCGTCCAGCCCGAACTACCCGTGCCCCAACAACAGCACCGGCGGCTATGGCTTCTTCGGTCTGTGCCCGTACGGCACATCGACGAATCCATCCCAGCTACTCACAGGCAGTTCGTTCCCGTCGTGCAGCGACCTTCAGCCGCAGACCCGTCACTACTGCGGGCAGGTCGCCTATATCCCGGATCAGGCGCTGGACAAAGATACGTCTGCCACCGGGTGCATCAATTACTACGACGTGGACGACTATGCCCGCGACTGGGCGGACTGGGTCGCAGTCGCCGACCTGCCGAACGCGCTCAGCGGCGGGACGACTGGGCGTGTGGGCGACCAACTGCTGCCGACCATCTTCACAATCGGCTTCGGTCTGAACTATAACAACGGGCAGGGTGTGACCTGCGCGACCGATGATTGTATTCGTGGGCTTACCGCCGGGACGGGTGACAATTCGGGTCTTCAGCGCCTGCGTAATGGCGACTTCCTCGGCGAAGAGCTGCTGCGCTATATCGCCGATGTGGGCGACAATTTCGAGATCGACAACGACTATTGGCAGCTTCATGCCTCTAACGCCGCCCTGTATCCGGGGTCGGCGCTGACCAACACCTGTACAGGCGGCGCGACCGACCGGCTCGGCAACTGTGTCAACCTCGGCGCGCCGGAATGGGGCACGTTCGGCGCCTGCGAAACCGAAACAACCACCCATACCGGCACCTGGAACCCGAGAGCGCCGCTGCAGTCGTGCGGGAACTATTACGTAGCGGCGTCCGGTCAGCAGCTTGAAGATGTGTTTAACCAGATTGCATCCCGAATGTTTACGCGGCTGTCGCAGTAAAGGAAATTGGGAGCTATGAACGACGGCAGAACACTGCATACCCAACGAAGAACCGGGCAGACGCTGGCGGAGTTCGCGATTACGCTCCCGATTCTCCTGCTGCTCCTGTTCGGGATCATCGAATTCGGGCGCATCTTCCAAGCCTGGGTGACGCTGCAGAACGCGGCGCGCGCTGCGGCGCGTTACGCCACGACCGGCGTCTACGACACCGACAAATATCAGCTTGACCTGAATATCTACGATGCGTCCGATACTTCGTGGCATGGCGACCTGAACTCGATTGTGCCGTGCATGAAGAACGAAGAACTGCTCGCGGCGGACGATGGTCAGAATTTCTTCCGCAACCAGCGCAATCTGGCGCAGCGCGGTGTGCTCGCCATTTACACCGACACCACCTTCCCATCGACCAACGATATCGACGTTTACGTAAATGGTCCCGAGTCGATCTACGCGACGTACTACAGCGGCGACGACTGCGACCCGACTGACGAAGAAGACCAGAACCGCCGTAAAGACCTGGCGCGTCTGCTGTCGATCTGGGACGAGGCGCGCATCGGCGCGGCGGGTTTGGGACTGGGACCGCAGGTGCCGCCGACGCCGGTGGTTGGCATCCCCGGTTTGACCGATTCCTGGCCCACCTGGTCGATTTCCGGCTCGTATCCCGATCCGGCGACCGTGCCCTGGTATCAGGTGTGGGATCGTCCGCTGCCCGGCAGCGGTGACACCACACGGCTGCGCCATTCCGACGAACCCGGTTGGTTCGACGTGACGGTCTGCAGCACGCGCGGGCTGCTCGACCCCGACAACACCGACTCGAACGGGACTGCCGGTGGCGACAAAGCGCGGTTCAATTTCCCGACTATCCTCACCACCGCCGAAGACCCGCGCGCGCCGGTGTGCCTGAATACCGAAATTCCCAGCGCCACGCGGGCGGCTGCGGGCTGGACGGATAACCGTGATGTGCCCTGGCTGGATGCTGGCGGTCCCGGCGATACCGTTTCCATCGTCGTGACGTTCAATCACCCGCTGGTGACTCCGCTCGGTCTGGCGTCGTTCCTGCCGCTGCCGGCTCGCCGCGTCGCCGTGAACGAAGCCTTCCGTGCGCCGCGCGCCGTGCCGCCCAGCTACGACCTGCCCGACCCGCCGACCCTCCTGCCCACCGACGACTCGACGCCGACGCCGACGTTCACGCCGACGGAATCGGAGACGCCGACGCCGACCTATACGCCGTCGGTCACCAACACGCCGACGGCATCCAATACGCCGGTATTCGCCTGCTCGTATGTCTCGGTCGGTAACCTGACGTACTCGCCCGACACGATTCAGTTCACGATCACCAATAATCACCCGCTGCCGACCACGCTGACCCGCCGCACCTTCTATTGGACGGCGCCCGATCTGTACCCCGGCATGGCGACGACCGCCATCGACCTCGGCAGCGTGCGCATCTGGAGCGGCAACGACAACCAGCCGGTGCTGGATGTCGGCAACGAGGTTACGGTCGAGCCGCCGCTTTCGTCGCCGCCATCCCCGGAAGCCGCATTTGCGACTGGCGCCGACCTGACGATTGCGCCCGGCAACACCACGTTGACTATCCGCTTCGACACGGCGGTCGTGAGCGCATCGACTATGCCGAGCACGACCTTCAACGGCACGAGCTTCTACTTCGACAACCTGAACGCGCCGACGGACTGCCCGGTGCAGCTTCTGGATTATCCGACTTCGACGCCGACCGATACGCTCCCGCCCAACACCACGCCGACGGCAACCCCGACGACATCCTGCCCGGTTGGTTCGGTGCAGGTCTCGGCGGCATCCTTCATGAACAATGACGTGGTGCGCTTCGAAGTCCGCAACTTCTACCCAACGACGCCGATTACGATCACCGGCTTCAGCATCAACTGGGATCAGCATGGGACGTATACCAACATGCGCCTGACCGATGTCTGGGCGGGCGGCTCCGGTCCCGGCTTCGGCACGCATCTGTGGATGGCAGACCCCGGACAGGATGCCTTCCCCGGCACGCAGAGCGACTCTGAAGGGACGTGGCTGTTCTCGGCGCCTGCTATCCCGCCCAATGGTGGCACGCAGGCGGTTTACGTGGTCTTTGGCGGTGGCGGTCTTAACACGCTGCCGGTCGACTTCCCCGGCGTGACGGTGCTGGACTTCAACGGCTCGACCTTCTCCATCGATCCGAGCCTGTGCCCGGAGCTGGATGTTCAGGCTGCGACACCGCCGCCCACGCCGACGCCGTCGTTCACGCCGACCAACACCGCGACGCCGACAGATACGTATACACCGACGGCGACCAACACGCCGACGAGCTTCACCATCACGCTGAGCGGGACGTGCAATAACTTCACCGGTACGCCGACGCTGAGCATCACTTCAAGTGTTGATCTGCCGAGCGGCATCAGCTTTACCTACCGCCTGTACGATGACGGCGTGAAGTACTATCCATCGGGCAGTGGTTATGGGAGCCGCAACAGTCCAGTCACAGCGGGCGTGCCGAGGAACTTTGGCAATACCGGCAGCGGGCATTTTGGCGACATCATGGTTACGGTGTTTGACGTGAACGGGTTGCCGGACTCGCTGAACCTGACAACGCCGCTGCCGACCAGTTTCACTGTGAACTGCCCGTCGCCGACCAACACGCCATCGCCGACAGCGTCGAACACGCCGACGCCGTCGAACACGCCGACGCCGACGCCGACCAATACACCGACCAACACGCCGACGAATACCAATACGCCGACGAATACGAACACGGCGACCACTACCTACACGCCGACGGCTACACCCACGACGGCGAACTTTACCATCACGCTGAGCGGGACGTGCAATAACTTCACGGGTACGCCGACGCTGAGCATCACGTCGAGTATTAATCTGGCGAGCGGCGTCAGCTTCACGTACCGCCTGTACGATGACGGCGTGAAGTACTATCCGTCGGGCAGTGGCTATGGGAGCCGCACCAGTCCATTCACTGCGGGCGTGGCGAGAAACTTTGGCAATACTGGCAGCGGGCATTTTGGCGACATCATGGTAACAGTGTTTGCGGTGAATGGGCTGCCGTCGTGGCTGAACCTGACGACGCCGCTGCCGACCAGCTTCACTGTCAACTGTCCGTCGCCGACCAACACGCCGTCGCCGACGGCGACCAACACGCCGACGCTGACCAACACGCCGACGCCGACCAACACGTGGACGGCGACCAACACCAAGACCAACACGCCGACGCCGTCGAAAACGCCAACGCCGACGAATACGTACACGCCGACGAACACGCGGACGCCATCGCCGACCTTCACGCCGTCGAACACCTTTACGCCGACGCCGACGCCGACCAACACGCGAACGCCATCGCCGACGCCAACGTTCACGCCGACCAATACGCGGACGCCGACGCCGACCAATACGCGGACGCCATCGCCGACGCCGACGCCGACGTGGACGCAGCAGTCCGACTGCGGTGGTGAAGGTCAGCCGGCTTGTAGCTAAGCCGAGTACCACTCATCACACACAAACCAGGACTGGCACCCGCCAGTCCTGGTTTTATTCAGCGCCGAGAATAGGTTTGAAAAGCAGCGTTACGCTGCTTACACGTGGATGCCGACGCGCCCCAGCTTGGCTTCCAGCGCCTGCCGGGTGTCGCGGAACGACAGCTCCAGATACGGGAAGGCGAGCCAGGCGTTTGCCAGCCCGAACAGCACCCCCGTGAGGACGCGATAGATGGGCAGGGTTTCGCGCGGCTGCCACAAATTGAAGGGTGGATAGCCGAGAAGCTGGCTGAACCCGTCGATGCCGATTGGCACGATGCCGATGAACACGTACAGCCAGATCGGAATAGGGCGCAGCCGGCGGCGCACGACCGGGATGGCATAAATCAGCCCGCCGACGAACAGCGCCGAATAGATCGAGATATCGCGCTCGCAGATCGCCAGCTTATAACCCATCTGCGGGCTGCCGAAGAAGTCCTTCGAGGCGAACTGAAGGTCGAATGTCCACAGGTACGGGTCGAACTGATCGACGCTGTCGAAATAGCTCTCCGGTCGTCCAACCCAGTTGGTGAGCGCCTGTCTGAATTCCGGCGAATTCGAGATGTAATCCTCGTAGGGCGTCAGCGTCGTGCCGCTGATGGCGCGCGGGTAGTCCGGCTGGTCGCCGAACAGGAAGAACGAGCGGAAGGCGAACTGGTGGCAGAAGGGACCGTACACGAAATACAGGACGTGCCCGGGTCCCGTAATGCCGAAGTGCATCAGCGCGGGCGCGACCCACGGCAGCCCGGCGAACAGCCCGATCAGCACCAGCGCCACGCGCAGCCAGCCGCGCGAGAGTTTCAGCAGCCAGACATTCAGGCGAACGCGACCGCTGCGGTTGAGTGATGTCATGACTCCCTCAGGAATGGTTCGAGTGCGCCTTCGAGCGTCTGTTGGGTCGCCGGACCGTAAAAAATGCTCGTGATCACGCCGCCCGGCGAGACGATGTAAGTCGATGGCTGCCCGCGCAGGCGGTACAGGCTCGCTATCGCCTGGTCAGCGTCGAGCACGATGTCGAACGTCAGCCCAAACTGTGCAGCCCAGTCTACAATCAGATGGCGCGATTCGCCAAGGTTGACCGCCAGCACGCGCACGTCCGGGTGTGCCGCGTGCAGGGCTTGCAGTTCCGGCATTTCGATGCGGCAGGGGATGCACCACGTCGCCCAGAAATTGATCACCAGCGGCGCGCCGCGCAGGTCAGCCGCAGCGACCGTTCCGGTCAGCGTCGGCGCGTCGAATGGCGGGGCGAGCGCGCCGATTTCCGGGGCGACCGCTTGCCCGTTCGACAGAATTTGCCCGGAATACATGGCGCGGTCGGGCAGCCCGGCGGCGAACACCAGCGTCAGCGCAGCGGCAAGACAGGCGGCTGCGCCCGTCCACAGGAGCGCCAGAGGGTGCTGCTGCGTCACGCCAGCGCCTGAACGACGAACTGGCTGATCTGTTCGGCGGTCATCGGTCCGAACTGCTGGGCGACGATCACGCCGTCGCGGTCAAGGATGTAGGTACTGGGATAGGCGAGGATGCCGTACAACTGCTGCAGGCTGGCGTCGGTATCAACCAGCAGCGGAAAGGTGAGGCTCAGTTCGTCACGAAAACCGGCGATATCCTCGGCGGTCTCGGCGTTGTTGACGCCGACCACCACCAAGCCGTCGTCGGCGTGGTCGGTGAACGCTCGCTCGAATTCCGGCATTTCCTCGCGGCAGGGTCCGCACCACGTCGCCCAGAAGTTGAGGACGACCACCTTGCCGCGCTGGTCGACGAGGCTGAACGACGCGCCGGCATCGGTCTTCGCCGAAAAGCCGGGCGCGACTTTGCCGAGTTCCAGCCCGGTGGCGCGGGTTTCCGGCGCGCTGGCTGCCAGATCGCTGATGCTGGGGACGGCAATAGTCTGTGTATCGGGCGTTACGCGGGTGGTCGCCGCGCTGCCGTCGTCGCTGACGCAGCCGGGCAGTTCGCCCAGAGCGATTTCGCCCTGATTCAGCTTGATGACGCACTCTTCGAGGTTGTACGAGAAGTCGGCGAACTGGGTGGCGAAATTCTGGCTGAGCGTCTGTAGCTGACCGCTGGCGACCAGCACGCCAATCGCCACCAGAAATGTGCCGCTGACCAGCTCGATCTTGTGCAGATGGCGCTGCAGGTGGCGCAGGATGCTCGCCGCGCCGTCGAGCAGGAACGCCGTCGCCAGAAACGGGATGCCCAAGCCGAGCGAGTAGGCGAGCAGCAGCGAGCCGGCGACGGCGACATCGCCGCCCATCGCCGCCATTGTCAGAATGCTGCCGTATATCGGTCCGATGCACGGTGTCCAGCCTGCCGAAAAGATCACGCCCATGATGGCGGAGCCGGCATAGCTCTGGTGCCCCTGCGCGATCATCTGGCGGCGCGTGTCGGTATAAAGCGCGCGCTGGATGCCGACGATCAGCTTCGTCCAGAAGGCTTCCGGCTGGGTGAAACCGCCGCCGAGGACGAACCACAGCAGAATGAGCGCCAGCAGCGGCAGCGCGAACAGCCAGTCGCCGAAAATCCACATCAGTACTATTCCGGCGATCAGCGCGGCGGCGATGGTGATCAACACGTTGTTGAGCCGTTGGCGCCGTTCCAGCAGCCGTCGGAAGATCGACGGCATCACGCCCATGAAGTGCAGCCCAAAAAAGATGATCAGCAGCCCGCCCGCGCGCCCGATAATGCCGGTTATGACGTTGACGTTCTGCCGCCCGATCTGGTTGACGAACGCCGTGCTGAGCAAGCCGATTGCTACGAACACGAAGGTGAAGCCGCCGACGAACGCCAAGCCGTGCAGCAGCGTGCTGAAGCGGCTGCCGATGCTTGGCTTGAGGGCAATCGCGCCGCCCGCCGTTTGCGCGGCGACGGTGTTGGTGACGCGCCCGCCCATGTAGCCGATGTACGCCGGGACGAGCGGCAGCACGCACGGCGACAGGAACGACACCAGTCCGGCGATCATGGCGAGGGTGAAGCTGAGCTGCATGGGTACGACGTTTCTACTTGTGATAGTCCGAGTTAAAAGTTGAAAGGGGAAAGTTAAAAGCAGCTTTGGCTCGAAATACTTTTAACTGTCTGACTTTCAACTTTTTACTGCTCTTGAGCATACCCCAGTTTCCTTAAGAAATGATGACTGTCGCCGCGCGCGGATAGAGCCATTTTGCCAGCGCCGGGGTCACCTGCAACGCCGCGCCCGGCGCTGCTGCGCCGAAGCAGTTATGCCAGTAGACCCCGCTCAGGTTCAGGTCATCGCCAAATGCCAGCGACCAGGGCGCGCCGGTGTACCCATCCTGCGATTTAGTCGGGCGGCGCCGGGTGATTGGGTAGACGCCCGGCAGCAGGTCGCGTCCGGTTGCGACTGGCGCGGTCAGCAGGACTCGGTCGCCATCATAAACGATCAGTTGGCGCGTGCGGGTATCGACGGCAAGCGACAGTGTCGGCAGCGCGCGGTCGAGCCGCGCGGGCGACCATACTGCCGCCTGAGTCCAGCCGAGCAGGTCGCTGCTTTCGTTTTCGGCGACGCCGTACCAGTCGATGCCGTCGCCGGGCAGGTAGTCGATCACGTACAGCACGCCGCCATGCCCGATGCGCGCCCGAATCGGCGCGCTGGCGGCGCAGAACGCCCGCACGACGGCGAGCGCGCCGCTCACTTCCGCCCAGAACGGCGGCGCGGCTGGTGTTTCAGTGATACGTGCAGGCGCGATCATCGGCTGGATGCTCTGGCGCGGCGCGAACCCGTCCGGCAGGTGATACCAGCCGCCGCGTGTGTCCAGAATTTGTGTGACCGTGTCGCTCCACAGCCGCGTAACCAGCGGCGCGGCGGCATCCGGCGCGGCGTAGACCGGCAGCGTTTCGAGCGCACGTACAAAAAGCGTTTGTCCGTAGAGCGGCTCGAACGATGACGCGGGCAAGGGCAGGCGCGGCAGCGCGTGAGCGGCGACGGCGATTCCCGCCGCCTGCAAGAACTGGCGTCGTGACAGCATCAGCGGCGCACCCTGACGACGCGGGCGTGTTCGGCGCTGGCGGAACTGCTGGCGGCGCGCACGCGGATTTCGTAGTCGCCCGCGCCCGGCGGCAGCCATTCGGCGCGCCAGTGGGCGAGGGCGAACGGTTCGGCGCGCGTGAAAGCGACCGGCATCCAGCCGCCGCCATCGACGCTGATTTCGACTGTCGTAATCGCCTGAATGCCGCCGCAGGCGACACCTGTCAGGGCAATTGAGCCGTTCGCCTGCGGTTCGTGGCTGAGGACGGCGGCTTTGACGCCGGCTGTGCCGTCGAGCGACCAGCCGCGCGCTTCCCAGAAGCCGCCGTCCGACGAATCGGACAGCTCGATACGCTCGATCCACTTGGGCATTTTGTAGCCGTGCAAGCCGGGCGCGATCAACCGGGCGGGGAAGCCATGCGCGGGCGGCAGCGGCGCGCCGTCCATCTCGTAAACCAGCAGTGTGCCTGCCAGTTGCTCGATAGTCAGCACGGTGGTGTAGCGGTCGGCGGCGTGGACGCGGGCGAAGCGAGCGCCGTCGTCAATCGTGATGCCGTCGAGCAGGGCAGACAGCGGCACGCCGCGCCACACCGCTTCGCCGAGCATTGGGCGATGGCTGGTCACCCCGGCGCAGGCGATGGCGCAGCGCAGCGTCTCGGTCGGGAACTGGCGCAGATCGTCGAACGACAAAATCAGCGGGCGGCGGACTCGTCCAGTAATGGCGACCGACCAATAATCGGCATTAATCGATGGGATAGTACGGATATGCTGTTGATACAAACGCATCACCGTTGCTCAACCGGCGAAAGCAGGCATTATACACCAGAGCCGGAAGCGGCGTGGAAATAAAAAGCCGGGGGTACGCATACCCCCGGCGAATCGGTCATTGCCTAGCGACCGGCGGCGGCTTCGACGCATTTCGCGCCGCTGCTGCCGATGATCGCGCCATGACGCACGCCCGCCGGAATCTCGACGCGGTCGCCCGCGCGCAGCTTGACGCGCTGGTTGCTGTCCGGCAGCGTCACTTCCAGCAAGCCTTCAATCACGTACATCACTTTCCGATAACCGTGACTCCGCACCGCGTAACGATAATTCGGGGTGTTATCCCAAACATAGGGGCGCAAACCTTCTTTCTGCATCTGGCGGGTGATGTTTGACAAGGTTGGATGCTGTCCACCACTCCAGCGGATAACGTGGACGGCTGCGCTTTCTTCGGGTGCCATAGGCGAACAAAACCTCCGACGATTTAGAACTTTGGAACTAACCGACGCATTCTAGCGCATGTCGATTCGTTTTTCCAATACCCAGCATGGCTCGTGGACGTAACGCATACGATTTTGATGATCTAGATAACTCCATTTGCCCTCGTCTTCGCCGAACACCCGGTAGCCGAGCCGCTCGTACAGCCGCCGGGCGCGCGGGTTGTCCTTGGCGGCGGCAATCGTCGCCCAGCGAAACCCCTGCTCGGCGGCGAGAATTTCCGCTTCGTGCAGCAACCGCGTGCCGATGCCGTGCCCCTGAAACATCTCCATCACCCGCAGCGAGTATAAATAGGCGCGCTGCCGCCCGTCCGAGATGCGCTGCTCACTGCTGCTCAACTGAATGAACACGTGCCCGATGGGGAACTGGTTACAGTCGGCGACCAGCATCAGCCGGCGATTCTGAAGCTGCTCCTGGTACGTGCGCCGGAACAGCGCCCGGAAATGCGTATACTGACCGAACCATTCGAGCTTGGGAAGGTCGCTGTAGGTCGCCAGACGAAACGCCACCGGCATGTCAAGCGTGATCGTCGGCTTATTCAGCGCCGTCATCGCATATTCCTTCGGTTAACAGTGAATCCAGCAGGCGGTTTTCCGCCTCGTCGTCCCCGATCTCACCGTCGAGCCGCGCCTGCCGCAGCCGGGCGAGAATTCGCGCGTAGCATGGACCGGGCGTGATGCCGCGCGCGCGCAGCGTATGACCGGTCGATGTCGGGCGGACGCCGCGCCACTTGCTAGCATACTGCCAAATGCGTTCCCGCACGATTCCATCGTCCAGGATCAGCCATGCCGTGTACAGCGCCAGCTCGCCAATGCCGTCCAGCCGGGCGACGACGCGGCTCGGCGGCGTCTCCGGCTCGGTCAGCCCGTCGAGGTTCTGGACGAGCCGCGCCGCTTCGGTGATCGCGTCGCACAGCGCCTTGCTGAGCAGCAGCCGCTCGCACAGGTCGCTTAGCTCGCGGGCGGGGATGTCGATCAGCATCACGCACCAGTCCAGATCGAACGAGTTGGGCGACTGCGTCAGCCAATCGGGCGCGGGCGTTCGGGCGCGCTCGAAGCGGGCGGCGAGGTCGTCGGGCACGACGAACGCCGGATGAATCGCTTTGAGGATGCCGCGCCTTTGCAGGATCAGGAAGCTCTCGGCGGCGTCCGGCTCGGCGAGCAGCAGCGATAGTTCGTTGCGAATGCGCGAGCCGGTGATGCGGCGCAGCATCGGCAGCGCGGTGTCGATCAGTTCGGCGGTGCGCGGCTCGATTTGAAAGCCGAGCCGTCGCTCGAAGCGCACGGCGCGCAGGATGCGGGTCGGGTCGTCGACGAAGCTCAGGCTGTGCAGCACGCGGATCAGCCCATCGCGCAAATCCGCCAGCCCGCCGTAGAAATCGAGGATACGCCCCGCGTGCGGGCTTAACTGCACCGCCAGGGTATTGATAGTGAAGTCGCGCCGCTGCAAATCCAGC
>JADLHH010000231.1 GCA_020848855.1 Anaerolineae bacterium
ACTCGCTGACCGTGACTATTCCATCGACCATCATCCCCATCCTGATCGCGGCATTCGCCGCTTACGGGTTCTCGTGGATGCGCTTTCCCGGTCGACGGATTCTGTTCATTCTGGTGGTGGCGATGCTGGTCGTCCCCCTGCAGATCGCGCTCATCCCTGTCCTGCGAGACTACAATTCCCTGAACATCAACGGGACGTTTCTCGCGGTATGGCTGGCGCACACCGGCTTCGGCTTGCCGCTGGCGACTTACCTGCTCTACAACTACATCAGCGGTCTCCCGCGCGACCTGCTCGAATCCGCCTTCATCGACGGCGCATCGCATTTCACGATCTTCGTGAGGCTCATCCTGCCGCTGTCCGTTCCGGCGCTGGCGTCGTTCGCGATCTTCCAGTTCCTGTGGGTGTGGAACGACTACCTGGTTTCGCTGGTCTTCCTGAGCTTCACCAACAACGACAATATCGTCCTGACCATGCGCATCGTCAACATGATTGGGTCGAGAGGACAGCAGTGGTATCTGCTGACGGCGGGCGCGTTCGTCTCGATGCTCCTGCCGCTGATCGTCTTCTTCAGCCTCCAGCGCTATTTCGTGCGCGGTCTGATGGCGGGGTCGGTCAAGGGTTAACGCCGCCGCGCGGTTGAACGTGACGGGTGCTGAGTAGCCGATACTCAGCACCTTTGTTTATGTCGCGGCGCGCTGTGCTGGCATAATATGATAGAACCGGGACGGAACGATTCGTCCTTTTGCACGTATCGGAACGACTGTATACACAAGGGCAACTTATGAGTTGGCATAACAATGCAATTTTCTATGAGCTGTACGTCCGGGCGTTCATGGACGGCAACGGCGACGGTCGCGGCGACCTGATCGGGCTGCGGCAGCGGCTGGACTATCTGGAGTGGCTGGGCGTGGACTGCATCTGGCTGCTGCCGATCAATCCCTCGCCGCTGCGTGACGACGGCTACGACGTTTCCAGCTATTACGGCATCCTCCCGGCGTACGGGATGCTCGAAGATTTCATGATCACTATCGAGGAAGTTCACCGGCGCGGCATGAAGCTGATCGTCGACATGGTGATGAACCACACGTCGGATCAGCACCCCTGGTTTCAGGAAGCGCGCCGCTCCGTCGATTCGCCCTGGCGGGATTACTACGTGTGGACGAAGGACACCGACAGGTATAAGGACGCCCGCATCATCTTCGTGGACACCGAGCGCTCTAACTGGGCATACAGCGCCCCGACCGGCGAATACTACTGGCATCGGTTCTACAACAGCCAGCCGGACCTGAACTACGACAACCCCGAAGTGCGCCGCAGGATGATGGAAGCCGTCAGGTTCTGGCTCGACCTCGGCGTGGACGGCTTCCGGCTGGACGCCGTGCCCTACCTGTTCGAGCGCGAGGGGACGAACTGCGAAAATCTGCCAGAGACGCACGTTTTCCTGAAGGAGTTGCGCCGCTTCGTGGACGAGAACTATCCGGGGCGCATCCTGCTGGCAGAGGCGAACCAGTGGCCGCAGGATTTGCTGCCCTATTTCGGCGGCGGCGACGAGCTGCACATGTGCTTCAACTTCCCGCTGATGCCGCGCCTGTACATGGCGCTGGCAAAGGGCGACCGCACGCCGGTCATCGACGTGATGGCGATGATGCCGGAAATCCCCGAAAACTGTCAGTGGGCGACCTTCCTGCGCAACCACGACGAACTGACGCTGGAGATGGTCACGCCCGAAGACCGCCAGTTCATGTGGGATTTCTACGCGCCGGATTTCCGCCAGCGGCTGAACCTGGGGATTCGCCGCCGGCTCGCGCCGCTGCTGGATAACGACCACGACAAGCTGGCGCTCATGCATTCGCTGCTGTTCACGCTGCCGGGCGCGCCGGTGATGTACTATGGCGACGAGATCGGCATGGGCGATAACGTCGGGCTGCCCGACCGCAACGGCGTCCGCACGCCCATGCAGTGGGAAGACACCACCCACGCCGGCTTCTCCAACACCATGTCCGATCCGCTCTATACCGAACCGCTGCGCGACCCGGTCTACGGCTTCCAGAAGGTCAACGTCAAGACGCAGATGGAAGACGAAAATTCGCTGCTCAACACCGTTCGCCGCATGATCATGAGCTACCAGTCCTCGCCGGCGCTGGCGAAGGGCAGGCTCAAATGGCTGGAAGATACGCCGAAAAGTACGCTGTGTTTCGAGCGCGGCGAGGGGAGCGACCGGCTGATCGCGTTCCATAACCTGTCGGCGGAGCCGCACGTCATCCCGTTTACGGAATGGGAAGTGTGCTGCGACGCCTTCAACCCCGAAGCCGACCTGGGCGAGTATATCACGCTGCCGCCTTACGGCTTCCGCTGGCTCGTGCCGGTCACGTAACCGAGCGAAGTCGTCGGGGCAGTTATGGAACCAATGGGGCTAAGTGTCCTATTCCCTGAGGTATGGCGTAGAAGGTCAACCCGAGTTCGCGGGTCTTGGTAGGGGCAGACCCGTGTGTCTGCCCCCGGCACTTGTAGGGGCGAGGCAATGCCTCGCCCACCCGCCAAAGGTTATGGAATACCCCGATGAGCAATATCAACGGGAATATCCCAAACATATCCCTTTATCCCAACCCGATTTCCCAAAATTGCGACAAATTGGGAAATAAATGGGTA
>JADLHH010000232.1 GCA_020848855.1 Anaerolineae bacterium
AAGCGGCTGTTCGGCTATCACGGCGCGGAGCACAAGACCATCAACGCCTACGAAGCCGGCGCGGAACTGACCCCCGAAGTTGTCGCCAAATTCCCAATTGAGCATCCCCGCTGCGGTACGGCGTTTCTGCTGGTGGTGGTGGTGATCAGCGTGCTGGTGTTCTCGCTGTTGGGGCGCCCCGCCTTCATCTGGCTGGTGATCTCGCGCGTCCTGCTCATCCCGGTGATCGCCGGGATCGCTTACGAATACATTCGCTTCACGGCGAAGCACCTGGATAACCCGATCATTCGCGCCATCATCATCCCGAACCTTGCCCTGCAGCACCTGACCACCCGCGAACCCGACCTGACCATGATCGAAGTCGGGATCGCCGCGTTCAAGCGCGTGCTGGTGTCGGAAGAAATCCTTGCTGACGAGCCGCCCGTGCCCATGCCCCAGACGATGTCGGAGCAGCCGCTCACGACCGGAGATTAGCCTTTCAAACGGAGCCGGGCTGCTTGAACTCGGCTCTTTTTTCACTCGCGCTCAGGTAACAATGATGTCCGGCAGACGCTATCCCCACCGCATCCTTTCGTTTCTGTTACTGATAGGGCTGGCTGCCTGCGCGCCCCCGGTTCAGCAGATCGTGGTGATGCCGACGCTAGCCAGCCTGCCAACTGCCACGCCCGCGCCGACCAGTACGCCCACACCAACGATTATTCCGCCGACTACGACACCCAACCTGCTCGAAACCCAGCTTGCCGCGCTCCAGGCGACCAACGCCGCCGCCCAGACTACGCTCGATGCGCTGCTGACCCGGGACGCGCCGACCAACACGCTCAGCGCCTCGCTCACGCCCAGCCTGACGATTACAGTGACGCTGCTGCCGAGCCTGACGCCAGTTCCGGTTGTGCCGATGCAGCCTCAGACGATTTACGTGCGCAGCACGACAAATCTGCGCGTTTGCGCTTCGCGCGATTGCGAGGACGTCTGGCAGTTACAGGCTGGCGATGTGATCACGGCGACCGGCACAATTCAGGGCGAGGTGATCGACGCCGGGAACGCGCTGTGGTTCCGGGTGGAATACGCCGGGCGCGAACTGTACATCTACAGCCAGTTGGTCTCGCTCAGCCCGCCGACGGCTGTACCGGTGTACGTGCCGCCGACTAATCCGCCGATCCTCATCTTCCCGACCAGCGCGCCGGTGTACGTGCCGCCCGATGCTTCGGGAAGCTGCCCCAGCCTGAGCGCCAATTGCAGCGCCCTCACCTGTGATCAGGCGTACGCCTGCCTCGCGGCGGGCAACGGCAGCCTGGATCGGGATCACGACGGCGTGCCGTGCGAAAGCGTGTGCAATTAGTCGCCGGGTTTTGGCTCAACGCGGTACAGACGCAGGAAGCCCAATCCCGGATATTCTTCGGTCAGGATTTTCGTTTCCGGGAGCTGATCGGGATAACCATCGCCCATGAACAGCGCATACTCGTTCCTGACGGCATTATCCGAATCCAGCAGATAGTCTACGCCGATAGCCTGCATGTAATCCAGCATCCGATAGCCTTGAATGGCGGCGAACGCCTGCGGATTGACCACGCCGTCCATGTTCACTGTATCCAGCCCGCTGTAATAGCCGATCACGCCGGAATTCATGCTGGCGAGCCGTGTGCCTGCCGGGAGGTTGTCGCGTGCCCAGAGGGCAGCCGTATATTGATGCCCCGACTGCCAGGGATACAGCCCGATTTCCCACACCATTACCCCGGTCAGCGCCATTCCCGCCAGACTCACGCCAAGCGATGTGAGGCGAACGCTGGTGCGCCGTATCGCGTTCCAGAACAGCCCAAGCGCGAGCGCCAGGCTTTGCGCCGTGATCACGAAGTACCAGGGGCGCGGATACCAGCGGATCACCGTGTGAACGAGTACGAGGAGCGCGCCGCCTGCCAGCAGCACGAGGACGATCCGCGCCAGTTCGCGCGCGGTTTGGTCGGCAGTCCGCAGCGCGTTGAAAATGCACCAGCCGCCTAAAAACCACAGCAGAAAACCGATAATGGGCGGCGCGCCGAGGTAATCGCCGCGTATCCAGTAAGCGGGGTACACGAGCACGCGCAAGCCTTCGACGTATGTGGGGAGCGACGGCTGCTGCCCCGCGAGCCGGGCGCGTGCTGTCCAGGGGACAGCGCTGCTGCTCACCTGATCGAATGCCGAACCGAAGTTGACCTGATTCCAGATCAGCCAGGGCGCGACGATCACGACCGCCACGACCGCGCCGACGATCACCCATTGAAGCGAATGACGCAGCCGCCACGCGGTGTAGATGCCCAGACATGCCAGAACCAGCGCAGAATCCGTGCGCGCGAGGAAGGCGAAGCCGTAGATTGCCCCCCATAACAGCGCTGTCTGGATGCGCGGTGCCCGCAGTAGGTGGAGCGTCCACAGCCAGGCGAGCGCCAGCATCAGCGCGGCGAGTCCGGTTTCCAGCCCGTTGACGGACTGGAGAATCGGCATGATGTTGATGGCATACGCCAGCCCGCCGATCACCCCCGCGCTTTCCGACCGCAGCCACCGCAGCCCCCAGTAGATGCACACCGCGACCAGACAGTCACACAGCGCGCCGAGCGCGAGCGCCGCCCGCACAGGCATATTCGGGTCGCCGTCAATACTGGAGAAAACCGCCGTGTTGACGATCATCCACAGGGGGTGCCAGCCGTTGCTGGGGTTCAGTCCATCGATCGATGCGCCTCTGCCGGAGACGATGTTGCGCGCTGTCAGGAAATAGTAGTAGGCGTCGTCGGGCAGGGCTTTGTCGAGCTGCGTCGGAATCGGCTGTGCGACGATCAGCAGTCGCGGCAGCGCTGCGCTGAGAAAGACGAGAACAGCGATGAACACCGGATTGAGTCGAGACACGGCTCTGCTTCTACCTGTCGTCCGCCATACGCTTGAGTTCGTACAGCTTGGTCAGCGCTTCCAGCGGGCTGAGGTGGTCAACCTGCATCTCCCGGAGCGCCGTCATTGCCGGGTTGGGCGCGTCGTCAAACATCTTCAACTGCGCTGGATTGTGTTTTTTGCGCTTGGTCGACGGCAGTTCGAAATCGCTGCTCTGCTCCTCAAGCTGGCGCAGCAGTTCGCGGGCGCGCTCGACCACCGGTCGCGGCAGCCCGGCAAGCTGAGCGACGTGAACGCCGTAGCTGCGGTCGGCGCCGCCCGGCAGCAGCTTGTGCAGAAACACGATTTCCTCGCCTTCCTCGGCGACGGCGACATTGTAATTGCGGGCGCGCGGCAGGATATTCGGTAGCTCGGTCAGTTCGTGATAATGGGTGGCGAACAGCGTCCGGCAGTTGAGGCGCGGGTTGTTGTGGATGTATTCGACCACCGCGCGGGCAATCGCCAAGCCGTCGTAGGTGGATGTGCCGCGCCCGACCTCGTCCAGAATCAGCAGGCTGCGGTGGCTGCTGCCACTGAGCAGGCGCGCCGTCTCGACCATTTCGACCATGAACGTGCTGTAGCCGGCGTGAATCTCGTCCTGAGCGCCGATACGCGCGAAGATTCGATCCACCAGCCCGATCATCGCCTCGTCCGCCGGGACGAACGAGCCAATCTGCGCCATCAGCGTGATGATCGCCACCTGCCGGATGTACGTCGACTTGCCCGACATGTTCGGTCCGGTGATGATGTGGATGCGCGACATGGTATCGAAGTGGGTATCGTTCGGCACGTAGCGCGTGCCGTTGTCCAGCATCCGTTCGACCACCGGATGCCGCCCGTCCTTGATCACCAGCAGGTCGTCCTGTGTCAGCGTTGGGCGGATGTAGCCTTCGCGCGCTGCCACGTCCGCCAGCGACAGGAAGCAGTCGAGGTGCGCCAGCGCCCGCGCCGTGTTCAGCAGCCGGTCGGCGCTCTGGCAGAATTCGCTGCACATCGCCTCGAACAGCCGGCGCTCCACGTCGAGAATCTGCTCCTCGGCGTTCAGCACCAGCGTCTCGTATTCCTTCAGTTCGGGCGTGATGTAGCGCTCGCCGTTGACGAGCGTCTGCTTGCGGATGTAATCGCTCGGCACTTTGTCCACCTGTGCCCGCGACACCTCGATGTAGTAGCCGAAGACCTTGTTGAAACCGACCTTCAGCGTGGCGATACCGCTGCGGCGGCGCTCCTGCGGCTCCAGGTTGGCGATCCACTCGCGGGCGTCGCGGGTGGCGTGCAGGATGTCGTCGAGTTCCGGCGAATATCCCGGCTGGATGATGCCGGTCGTGTTGAGCGTCGCCGGGGTGTCGTCGCTGATGGCGCGGGCGACGTGTTCACTGATCTCGGCGCACGGGTCGAGCCGTTCAGTCAGCGCGCCGAGCGTCGGGATCGGCTCGATCAAGCGCTGAATCACCGGCACGGCGTCGAGCGTCTGGCGCAGCGCCAGCAGGTCGCGCGGACCCGCCCGGTTGATCAGCAGGCGGTTCGTCAGCCGTTCGAGGCCGCTCACCTGCCGCAGACAGTCGCGCAGTTCGGCGCGCAGCGCTTCGTCGCCCGTCAGCGCCTCGACGGCGTCCAGCCGCGCCGTCAGCCGCTTGATATCCAGCAGCGGTTGGTTGATCCAGCTTCGCAGCAGGCGGGCGCCCATCGCCGTCACGGTGCGATCCAGCACGCCCAGCAGGCTGCCTTCGCTCTTGCGGCTGCGGATCGTCTCGGTCAGTTCCAGATTGCGCCGCGTGAATTGATCCAGCACCATGAAGCTGGCAGTCGAATAGGCGCGAACTGCCGTGATCTGCGCCAGCTTGCCGCGCTGCGTCTCCGCCAGATAATGCAGCGTCGCTCCCGCCGCGCAGATCGCGCCGGGCTGGTCGCCGATGCCGAAGCCGTCCAGTGCCCGGACGTGAAAGTGCTGCATCAGCCCGTTTTCGGCGTTCGACCGCTCGAAGCGCCAGTCGGCGACTGGCGTCAGGTGGATGCCGCCGGGCAGCGTCACGCCGCGCTCGACCCATGCCGCGGGCATAATCACCTCGCGCGGGGCGAGCCGGGCGATCTCTTCCAGCACCAGCACGGCGGCGTTCTCGCCCTCAAGTTGCGTGGCGGCGAACTCGCCCGTCGAAATATCGGCGTAGGCGAGACCGGCGGTCGTCCACGCACCCGATTCGAGATCGCCAACCGGGCAGATCGCCATCAGGTACTTCGGCTTGTTCTCGGCGAGCAGTTCCGGCTCGGTGATCGTGCCGGGTGTGATCACGCGGGTGACTTCCCGCTCGACCAAGCCGCGCCCGTTCGGCTCGGTGATCTGCTCGCAGACGGCGACGTGATAGCCTTTTTCGATCAGCCGGGCGATGTAGCTTTCGACGGCATGATGCGGCACGCCTGCCATCGGGATGCGCTCGTTTTTGCTGACCGGGCGGCTGGTCAGCACCAGGTCAAGCTCGCGGGCGGCGATCTCGGCGTCGCCGTCAAAGGTTTCGTAAAAGTCGCCCAGTCGAAACAGGACGATGCAGTCCTGATACTGACGTTTGACATCCAAATACTGCTGACGTAACGGTGTGACCTGGGTCATCGTCTGGTATACTCACCGTAATAGAGGCTTCGATTGAACATCTATTCTAACAAACAGCGGGGCGGTATACCAATCGCCCACGAGAAAGTGACAGAGACGAAATGACGGAATACGTCGTCGGGATTGATCTGGGCGGCACGCGGATGCGCGCGGCGCTGCTCGATCACGAACTCAACATGGTTGATCGTCAGGAAGTGCCCACCGATGCCCGGCGCGGACGCGACGCGACGCTCGACCGGATGCACGAATTGGTACAGCAAATCCTGCCGGATGACCCGCAGGCGCACGTTGGCGGGATCGGCATTTCCGCGCCGGGACCCGTGAACCCGAATCTAGGGCTGCTGGTCGCGCCGCCGAATCTGCCCGGCTGGCATAACGTGCCGCTGGTCGAAATCCTGCAGAAGGCGTTCGGCTATTCGACGTATCTGGGCAACGATGCCAACGTAGCGGCGCTCGCCGAAACCGCGCGCGGCGCGGCGCGCGGCTACCGTCACGTGATTTTCGTGACCCTCAGCACCGGTATCGGCGGCGGCATCATCAGTGATGGACGGCTGCTGCTCGGCAAAGACGGACTGGCGGCGGAAGTCGGGCACATGCCGCTGGTCGTCGGCGAAACGGTGACCACGCTCGAAAAAGAGGCGGCAGGTCCGGCGCTGGCGCGCAAGGCGCGCGCCCGTATCGAGGGCGGCGAAAAGTCGATCATCAGCGAGATGGTCAACGGCAGGCTGGAGGACTGTACCGGCAAGGTCGTCGGCAGGGCGGCAGTTCAGGGCGATGCGCTGGCGCTGTCGATTGTCCAGCGCGCCGGCTTCATCGTCGGGTTGGGCATGACCAGCCTGCTGCACGTCTTCAACCCGGAGATTCTGGTCTTCGGCGGCGGCGTCAGCAATCTCGGCGAAATGCTGTTCGCGCCCATGCGCGAAGCCATCCAGAAATACTGTATCGACTCGGCATACTGGCAGGACTTGCAGATCAAGCCTGCCGAACTCGGCGAAAACGTGAGTCTTGTCGGTGCGGCGGCGCTGGTGATCACGCGCGGCGGCATGGAAGATGTCGCCGGGCTGACGCACAAGCTCGACGGGGCGTAGCCGGTTCAGTATGTCGCTTCCGGCTTGAAAATCTTATGAACTTCAAATTGATGCGCGTTGCGGCGCGTGTTACAATTGCCCCATGCTAATGCTGCTCGATTTTCGCGTCCGCCAGCGCGATTTTCTCCTGGAAATCTCGCGGGCAATCACCGCTCAGCTAGAGTTGAGCGAGGTGCTGCGCCGAGTCCTCAATGCCTCGGTGGTGATGCTAGGTGGGCAGGTCGGCGTAATCACCCTGCGCGATTCGGACGGCAGCTACCGCGTGCGGGCGACAATGGGCGTGGATACCGCGCGCGTGGCGGCGATCAACGAGCAGATTCAGCAGGTGTTCGCCGGCGAAGCGCTTGACTACGATACCCTTTCCGCCAGACTGAGCGAAATCGCCGTAACGCTGGACAACCGGCTGAAGCAGCCGTTCGCGCTGCCGTTGATCTTCGCGGGCGAGCCGCTCGGCTTGCTCATCGTCTTTCGCTCATATGTGGCGACGGCGACCCCCGACGACATGCAGGTGCTGGAGAGCTTCGCCGATCAGGCGGCGATTGCGGTGCATAACGCCCAGCTTTACGAGCGCATCGACCACGAGCGGCGGCGGCTGGCAGCGATTTTGCAGCACAGCGCCGACGGCGTGATGATCCTCGACGCGCAGGCGCGCATCCTCAGCATCAACCACGCGCTGGAACGGATGACCGGTTGGGCTTCCGCCGACGCCGTCGGGCGCGACCAGGATGAGGTCATCACCTGGAAGAAGCTGGAGCGGGGCGACCTGAAGCGAGCGCTGGACGATGGCTGGCCCTTCAAGGGCGGCGCGGGCGCGCCCGATTCGCTGTATGTCGAAGGCGATCTGCTCCGCCGCGACGGCTTGACCGTCAGCCTCGGCATTGTCTATTCGCCGCTGCTGACGACCGACGGACGCCTGTCGAACATCGTCGCCAACGTGCGCGACATCACCAACTTCCGGCAGGCGCAGGAGATGCAGAACACCTTCATCTCGACCATCTCGCATGAGCTGAAGACGCCGGTCGCGCTGATCAAGGGGCACGCGGCGACCCTGCGGCGCGAGGATGTCGAGTGGGATAAACAGGTCGTGCGCGACTACTCTGCCGTGATCGAGGACGAGGCGGATCGGCTGGCGGTGCTGATCGATGACCTGCTGACGACCAGCCGGCTTCAGACGCAGCGCTCGCTCAACCTGAATGTGGATGATGTCCACCTCGACCAGCTTGCCGAGCGGGCGGTCGAGCGGTTTAACACGCAGTCGACGATCCACCAGTTCAGGCTCAATTTCCCGCCGGATTTCCCGTCGATTCAGGGCGATCAGCAGCGTCTCCGGCAGGTGATCGACAACCTGCTGAGCAACGCGATCAAGTATTCGCCCGATGGCGGCGAAATCGAGGTCGGCGGAAGTGTCGGCGACCGGCAGGTGACCATCTACGTGCGCGACCAGGGCGTCGGCTTGACGCCGAGCGACCAGGAGCGCATTTTCGAGCGTTTCTACCGGGTAGACGATGCCCTCAGCCGCCGGACTCAGGGGACGGGGCTGGGACTGTATCTCGCCAGGGCGATTGTCGAGGCGCACGGCGGCTCGATGCGCGTCGACAGCCAGCCCGGACAGGGTTCCACTTTCTACGTAACCCTGCCGCAGCAATAAGGCTGGGCAGGGGTGGCCAACGCTGCACATTTCACTAGCGAATGAGGAGAATGACTTTTGCCGAGACAGACAAATATCACGTGCCCGAACTGCGGACGCCCGTTCAGCGCGATAGTTGAAACGGTGATCGACGCTGGGCAAGACCCGCAGGCGAAGGCGCGCCTGCTCACCGGGCAGGTGAACACCGTCACCTGTCCGAACTGCGGACACGCGGTGACGATGGCGACGCCGCTGCTGTACCATGACGCCAGCAAGGAACTGCTGATCACGTTCGTGCCGATGGAACTCAACCTGAATAAAGACCAGCAGGAGCGCGCCATCGGCGAACTGATGCGCGAACTCAAAATGCCGCAGCAGACGATGAAGGGCTACATCTTCCAGCCGCGCCGCGCGCTCACCCTGCAGGGCTTGATCGAACAGGTGCTGCAAGCCGACGGCGTCACACCGGAGATGATGGATCAGCAGCGCCAGCGCGTGCGCCTGGTCGAGCAGATGATCCAGACGCCGCCCGATCTGCTTGCGGCGTTCGTGAAGGAACACGACGCCGAAATCGACGCCCAGTTTTTCCAGACGATCACTATGATGGCGCAGCGCACCGTCAGCGAAGGGCGTGCCGACATCGCCGAGCAGTTGCTTCGCTTGCAGCAGGCAGTCGCCCAGTATTCGACCTTCGGGCAGGAATTGATCGAGCGCAGTCGGGTGCAGGAAGAAATTGTCGCTGAAGTCGCCGCCGAACTGGAGCAGTTCAGCGCCAACGCCACCCGCGCAGATTTCCTGAATATGGCGCAGCGCTATGCCGATGACCCGGAGCGCTTGCAGGCGCTGGTCGGGCTGGCGCGCCCGGCGTTCGATTACACCTTTTTCCAGGAACTGAGTGTCAGAATTGGGCAGGCGCCGTCCGAACAGCGCGAAGCGCTGGAAGCCCTGCGCGACCAGATTCTCGAACTGACGACCATCATCGACCAGCAGACGCAGGCGGCGCTGCGCGAAGCGGCGGATCTGCTTCAGGAACTCGTCACCGCCCCTGACCTGCACAAGGCAATCGATGAGAACGCCGCACTCTTCGATGACACGTTCATGGCGGTGCTGTCGGCGAATATCGAAGAGGCGCAGCGGCGCAACGACCTGAACGCTTCCGCCAGGCTCAAGCATATTTATGAGCATGTGGTCGCGCTGCTGCGCGAAAATATGCAGCCCGAACTGCGCTTCATCAACGACCTGCTCTCGACCGAGACCGACGAGGAAGCCAGTACACTGCTGGCGGAAGAAGCCGGCACGTATGGACCGGCGCTGCTCGACATGATGGACGCTGTCGAGGAAGTGCTGGCGTCGCGCGGGGACAGCCCGATGCTGCAGCGGCTGGTCTTCCTGCGCGAGCAGGCGCAGCGCGTGCTGGGCTGAATCCCTACGATTAGGCTACGGGGATAGTATTTTGTCCGAACATCGGGTAACCTACTGCCCCGTATGCCTGATCGCTTTAGGCGAAAGATCGGGTATTTTGCTGAAACCTGATGAGGTTGAGGATTCGATCTATGCAAGGAAGTAACGTTCTTACACGACGTGCCGGTCTGCTTGCGCTGCTGGCAGTCCTGTTCCTGGCGACCACCATGTTCCAGATCGCCCCGACGCAGGCACAAACGCAGCCCACCGCGACGCCGTCCGACCCGCTTTGGAACGCATTCTCCAACACGCGCGATGCGCTGGAGGATAAGTTCAACGTCGACCTCACGATTGTCCAGAGCTGGCAGTTTACGGAAACGGAATTCACCGACGGGATCGACAGTTGTATCGAGATGGAAGACCCGTCGCAGGCGCGGCAGCTTTACTACGGCTGGCGCTTCATTATTACGTCGCTCGACGGGCGTCAGTTCGAGGGGCGCTCCAGCTTCAATTACCAGATCATCACCGCCTGCGACAAAGTCACCGAGCCGATCTCTACCGGCAGCAGCACCGCTGCAACCGGCGATTTGCCCGCGCCGGTCGCTGGCAGCGCGGCGATTGGTGGGTTCGAGCTGGGCGGGCAGGTGCTCGAACTCAACGCCAACACAGTGAACCTGGCGAAGCGTTCGGGCATGACCTGGGTGAAGACTCAGTTGACCTTCACACTGGGACAAGACCCCAGCACGGCGGCAGGCTTCATCAACGCAGCCCACGCCAACGGTTTCAAGGCGCTGCTCAGCATCAAGGGCGATAAATCCCAGTTGGGCGATTACGGCAGCTACATCAGCAGCTTCAGCAGCTTCCTCGGCGGCGTTGCGGCGCTCGGCGTGGATGCGATTGAA
>JADLHH010000233.1 GCA_020848855.1 Anaerolineae bacterium
AGTCCCGATTATAGAAGTGACTTCCGACCACCGCAACTAGAGGATGCTATGAATGATGCACGAAGTCGCTTCAGACAGTTTACATGAACATCAGGTGGTCAGGGCTGATGCAGGAACGGGTTCAAGATTTGAAAAGCTTGATTGAACCGCCAAGTCGCCAAGAACCCCAAAAACAGAGGCTCAGCCGGTGAACGCCAGCGCATTCGGCTGGTTGTGGGCGATGATCTTCCCGCGCGAAATGACGTACAACGGGATCGACTGATAGCGCAGCGCGTCGAACGGGCTGGCGGCGTCCAGCACCACCAGATTCGCCGGGTTGCCTTCCGCAATGCCATAATCGCTGACGTTCAGCGAACGCGCGCCGTTGACGCCGATCATGTCGAAGCAGGCGTCGATCTCGGACAAGCCAGTCATCTGGGCGACGTGAACCGTCATGTGCGCCACGCCGATCATGCTGCCGGTTCCGAAGATATACCAGGGATCGTAGATGCAGTCCTGCCCCAGGCTGACGTTGACGCCGTTCTGCCACAATTCCTTGATGCGGGTCAAGCCGCGCCGTTTGGGATAGGTATCCATGCGCCCCTGAAGCGTGATGTTGATCAGCGGGTTGGCGATGAAATTGACGTTGGTGCGGCGCAGAAAGCCAAGCAGCTTGTAGGCGTAAGCATCGTTGTACGAGCCGAAAGCGGTCGTATGGCTGGCGGAGACGCGCTCGCCGCCGCCGCGCTTGATCGACTCGGCGACGATGACTTCGACGAAGCGCGACTGGTCATCGTCCACCTCGTCGCAGTGAACGTCAATCAGGCGGTCGTACTGCTCCGCCAGGTCGAAAATGCGCTGGATCGAGCGGACGCCGTCTTCGCGGGTCAATTCGTAGTGCGGAATCCCGCCGACCACGTCTGCGCCGCGCCGGAGCGCTTCTTCGAGCAGCGCCTCGTTTTCGGGGCGCGAATAGATGCCGTCCTGTGGAAAAGCGACAATTTGCAGGGTCGTCCAGTCGCGCACCTGATCGCGCAGCTCCAGCAGCGCGTCAAGGGCGATCAGGCGCGGCTCGGTCACATCGACGTGGGTGCGCACGTAGAGGACGCCGTGAGTCGCCATCAGCCTGAGCGCGTCGAGCGCCCGACGCTGCACATCCTCGCGGGTGAGCGAGACTTTGCGCTCCCCCCAAATCTGGATGCCTTCGAACAGCGTGCCGCTGGCGTTGAAGCGCGGCTGCCCCGCCGCCAGCACCGAATCCAGATGAATGTGCGATTCGACAAACGGCGGCGTGACCAGCCTGCCGCCGCAGTCGATCACGTCGCTCCCCAGCGGATCGATCTGCGACGCGATTTGGGCGATTTTCCCAGATTCAATGGCAATGTCGACGGGCTGTTCGCGCCCTTGCAGGCGACCGTTATGCAGAATCAACCGGCTCATAGTGGCTCCTTGTGCCGAAGCGTTGGTGATAATCACTAAAACACGTCAACGAGGTTTGTGAGATTCCCTCGTTACTTGTTATAGTAGAAATATTAAGATTTCGGGGAAACTATAACATACATAAGGGGAGATCATGAAGCGATTTTACGTGCTCTTGCTGGTCGTATTCGCCGCCTTTCTGCTCGCCGTCGTGCCGGTGAGCGCGCAGGATGAGCCGCTGTCGGTGTTCGGGGCGTTCGCCACGCCGATTGAGGAACCCTGGGACGGCGTGATCCACCAGGCGCTGCTCGCCGCGCAGGAAGCCGGCGAGATCACCTACGAGTACCAGGACGACATCGGCTATTCCGGCGACATGGAAATCGTGCTGCGCGAAGTCGCCGAAGACCAGCAGCCCGCGATCATCTTCGGGGACGCCTTCGGCAACGAAGAAGTCGTGCGCCGTGTCGCCAAGGACTACCCCGAAATCGCCTTCGTGTTCGGCTCCGGTTTGGGTCCGTCGCAGCCGAATCTGTCGGTTTTCGACAACTGGATTCATGAACCCGCGTACCTGAGCGGGATGCTCGCCGGTGGGCTGACCGAAAGCGGCATCATTGGCGTGGTCGGCGGCTACCCGGTGCCAGAAGTCAACCGCATCGTCAACGCTTTCATCGCCGGTGCGCACGAAATCAACCCGGACGCTCAGGTGCTGGTCAGCTTCCTGAATAGCTGGTTCGACCCGGCGGCGGCGAAGGAAGCGGCGCTGGCGCAGGTGGACGCGGGCGCGGACATCCTGTTCGCCGAGCGCTTCGGCGTGATCGAGGCGGCGCAGGAGAACGGGCTGCTGGCGTTCGGCAATATGAGCGACCAGAACGAACTCGCGCCCGAAACGGTCGTGACCGGTCCGGTGTGGAACATGGGTCCGACGGTCGAATTCGTGCTCAACCAGGTGAAAGCCGGGTCGTACACCGCGCTCGATCTGAAAGACTTCTCGATGATGGGACAGGGCGGCGCAAGCCTCGCCGACCTGCATGGCTTCGAGGACAGCATCGACGCCGACCTGCTGCAAACCGTGATGGACAAGGAGCAGGCGATTATCGACGGGCTGTTCCGCGTGGATATCGACGAGGCTGCACCGGCGAACGCCGTCACACCGGAGTCGTAAGAACATATTTCCGAAGTAGGGGCGCACGGCAATCTTCGATTGCTGGGTGTGCGCCCCTCTTTCGCATTGGGCAGACACACGGGTCTGCCCCTACAGACATCCGCTTTACCAAAGTTGCAGCCTCTTGAATTCTACCTTCGATACACCACGAGCCTGAATCATGACGTTACTGGAAATGCGCGGCATCACCAAGCGCTTCGGCAGCCTGACCGCCAATGACGACGTGAGCCTCGAAGTTGAGCGCGGCGAAATTCACGCGCTGCTGGGCGAAAATGGCGCGGGCAAATCCACGCTGATGAAAATCCTGTACGGCTTGTACCAGCCCGATTCGGGCAGCATTCGCGTGGACGATCAGGTCGTGCAGTTGAAGTCGCCCGCCGACGCCATCGCCAGCGGGATCGGCTTCGTGTCGCAGCATTTCGCGCTGGTTCCGACGTTTACGGTCGCCGAAAACGTGCTCCTCGGTCACGAGCACAGCGCCATCCGCAGCCGCGCCGAGATGCGCCGGATCGTCAACGAGACGGCAGAGCGCTATCACTTCAGCGCCGACCCCGACGCGGTGGTGGGCGATCTGGCGGTCGGGCAGCAGCAGCGCGTCGAAATCCTCAAGGCGCTGTATCGCGGCTGCCGGGTGCTGATCCTCGACGAGCCGACGGCGGTGCTGACGCCGCAGGATACTGCCAGTCTGTTCGCCACGCTGCGCGCGCTCCAGCAGGACGGTCTCGCGGTGATCATCATCACCCACAAGCTGGACGAGGTGCTGGCGATCAGCCAGCGCGTGACCGTGCTGCGGCTGGGCAAGGTCGTCGGACAGGTCGAAACCAGCCGGACGAGCGCCCCGGCGCTGGCGCAGATGATGGTCGGTCGGCAGACGGTGCAGGTCGTGCGAAACACGGATCACCGTCCGTCAGCGAAGGTCATGCTCGACGCGGCGAATCTGTCGATGACGGATAAGCGCGGCGTGCGGACGCTCAGCGACGTGTCATTTCAGATCAAGGCGGGCGAAATCGTCGGCGTCGCCGGGGTGGCGGGCAACGGTCAGAGCGAGCTGGTCGCCATCCTGACGGGCATGATGACGCCGGATACGGGCGGCGTCGCGGTGAACGGTCAGCCGATGGCATTCGGCGACCCGCGCGAATGCACACGACTGCACGTCGCGCGCATCCCGGAAGACCGGCTGAAAGGGGTGGTCGGCGATTTGAGCGTCGCCGACAACCTGATGCTGGAGCAAGCCGACCACTTCACGCGAGCGGGTCACCTGAATCACCGGCAGATCGTCGAACATGCCGAAACGCTGATCCGCGAGTTCCAGATCAAGGCGTTGCCGAAGGACGCGGTGCGCACGCTCTCCGGCGGCAACATCCAGAAGGTGATTCTGGCGCGCACGCTCTCGCAGAAGCCGAACGTGGTGATCGCCGCGCAGCCGACACGCGGACTCGACGTGGGCGCGACCGAGTACGTGCATCAGAAGCTGATGGAGCAGAAACAGCGCGGCGCGGCGATTTTGCTGATCTCGGAAGACCTGGACGAAATCCTGATCCTGAGCGACCGCGTGTTCGTGATGTATCACGGCGGCATCGCGGGCGAGTTCAGCGCCGACAACCTGGACGTGGAACACATCGGGCTGCTGATGACGGGGGCACGGTAAAAACAGGACTGAGTTTTGATGATTGCGGCGCATGGATTGTGGGAGGCGGCGCGCCGTGCCCCTACGGTCACGAGGCAAGCGCCGGGCGATTTGGAAATGAACAGCTAAAGGAACGGTATGTTTGGATTGAAACTGGAACGCGCTCCTGCCCCGCTGTGGATGCGCGGCGTCATCCCGCTGATCGCCATCGCGCTGACGTTCGTGCTGGTCAGCGTGCTGGTGATCGCGGCGGGGGCTGACCCGGTGGCGGCGTTCTTCGAACTGCTGATCAACCCGCTGACCAAGAACTCGGCGCGGCTCGACATCCTTGTGCTGGCGACGCCGATCATCCTGACGGGTGTGGCGGTGTCGCTGGCGTTCGCCTGCGGCTACTATAACATCGGTGCGGAAGGGCAGCTTTACGCGGGCGCGATTGCCGCCGGGTGGATTGGCACGATGGTCGAGGGCGCGTCGCCGCTGGTCGCCATCCCGCTGATGCTGGTCGGCGGGTTCATCGCCGGAGCGCTGTGGGCGCTGCTCCCGGCGCTGCTCAAGGTGCGGCTGCGCGTCGACGAAGTGGTGACGACGCTACTGCTGAACTCGGTGATGCTGTTCATCGTCAGCTCGCTGCTGAACGGTCCCTGGCGCGACCCTGAGACGGGCTGGCCCCAGTCGCCGACGATTGCCGAGGCGGCGCAGTTCCCGCAGATCATCGCGCGCTCGCGGGTGCATCTCGGCTTTCTGGTGGCGCTGGTCGTCGCCGGGCTGGTGTGGTGGCTGCTCACGCGCACGCGCTTCGGGCTGGAACTGCGCGCGGTCGGCAAAAACCGCGACGCGGCGCAGTTCCTCGGCATCCGTGTTGGGCGGATGATGCTGGTCACGGCGCTGATCAGCGGGGGAATCGCCGGGCTGGCGGGCGTCGGCGAGGTCGCGGGCATCCAGTTCCACGTGATCGACTCACTGTCGCCGGGTTTCGGCTACACCGGCATCATCGTCGCCACGCTCGGCGCGCTGACAAGTCCCGGTGCGCTGCTGGCGGCGCTGTTTCTGGCGCTGGTCAGCCGGGGGGCGCTGTCCGCCAGCCGCGAGCTTTCCGTACCGGTGTATCTGGGCGACGTGATACAGGCGGCGCTGCTGCTGGTCATGCTGGCGGCGCTGCTGCTCGACCGCTACCGCCTGCGCAGGAGCAATCGCTGATGGAATTCATCTTC
>JADLHH010000234.1 GCA_020848855.1 Anaerolineae bacterium
ATTCGTGCAGTTCCAACATCGCAGTTGATTACCACTCCGCTTAGTGCCAGTTGTTCCGTATCTGATAAATTAGCCTCAACGCGCCCTGACTTGTAAGCACCGAAATACAACTCTCCGAGAGTAATGCTGGAAACAAAAACGGTATCTGCATCCTCGATTATTTCGATTAATGCAGGATCACCCTTGCGATATGCGATGGCTGCATTTGTGTCAAGTAGGTAAGTCCCAGGCATCGGGATCGACCCTTTCGAATTCTTCTTCGATTGCCTGCTCCATTAACTCCAGATCGGCTAAATTTGCGCGTGAATTTCTTGTTCTTTCCAGGAATTCTTTGCCTGAAATACCTTTCGGATGACTAAGACTGCGCGCAAACTCCAATACCTGCCGCCGCCCTTCAGCGTCGAGCGCACGAATTTGATCCAAAATTTCTTGTTCAGCAATCATTGTCTTACCTCCCGAACCCAATTTGCCGGGTTTTCGTCGTCCTCCGCCCAGCACGCGGGATTCGTCTGGATATAGGATCGGATGTCGTTCAGCGACGATTCGTTACGAATGACGTGTTCGTAGTAGTTGCGCTGCCACACCCGCGCGCACGACATGCCGCGCTGGTCGTTGATGCGTTTCGTCACGGCGGATTTGAACCCGGCGACCAACGCACCCAACGATCGGGGTGGTCGGTACAACGCGGGGGTTTGTAGGGGCGCACGGCCGTGCGCCCCTACGTCCACGATGGCGACGATTCCATGAAAATGATTCGGCATCACCACAAATTCATCCAATTCAATTTCCGCACGGATCGACGGCGTTTTCAACCATTCCTCCTGGACAATCGCTCCGAACGTGTTCAATTGCACGTTTCCTGAATCGTCCACCGTGCCGAATAAACATTCGCGCTGATGGGCGCACAATGTAATGAAATACATCCCCTCACTGGCATAATCGTAATCCCGTAGCCGGATCGACCGGCGCTGCGTATCCATTACTCGCCCTCCGCCAGCCGCTCCAGCGCGACGTACCATCCCGCCTCATTCTCGAAATGCAGGAACTCCAGGTATTCGTCGTCGTTGTAGTCTAGCGCGGCGATCTCCGGTCGCGTCAGGCTGCCGGCGTTGGTCATGCGGATCGAGGTCACCCGCGAATAGCCGAGAAATCCCCCGCCCGGCATGTAAAATGCGACCAGCGTGCCGACGCTCAGCCCGGTGCTGACCACCCCCGCGTGCCGGAACGACTCGACCGCCTGATCGTGCTGCCAGCTTCGCCAGTCCGCGACCACGTACCACGCTCCGTCGATGAGAAACGTGTCCTCAAGGCAGGCGTAGCCGAGCATCGCGCGCGGCGGGCGGCGCAGCGTCGATCCGGGGGGCAGGTCGATACGTCTTGCATCCATCGTCTGTCACTCGCTCACCGTCGATTGCGACTCGGTGGCATCCTGCGATTTGCCATTGCCATCCCGCTGGCGAATCTCGCGGACGCGCTGCTGCAGGTTCTGGAAATAGTCCGAGTCAGTGATCTGTGCCACTTCCTGGCTTTCCTTCTCCTTGTCGATCTGAATCTGCAGCGAATGAATCGTCTGCTTCAGTTGCTGCTCGCGCGCGTAAATCTCCTTCGCCATGCGCTGGATGACCTTCGCCGTGTGCCCGAACTCGTCGCTGCGCCGGGCGATGGTCTCGATAGTGCTCAAATCCGGCTCGGCGTCGGACATCGAATCGCTGCCGATCCTCTGTGCGACATGCGCGATCTGCACGATCGGGCGGATAACGGCGCGCCGCAGCCCGATGTTGGTCATGATGATGATCACCGCGAAGATCGCCACGATCGTGCCCATCACCAGCGTGATGGCGTTCTGTGCCTGCGCGAATACATCGGCGGATGGCAGATAGATCGTCTGCGCGGCGATGATTTCGCCCATCTGCCAGCCAAAGCCCCCGGTCGAGCCATATGTGTTGATCAGGCTGGCGGGCGCGAGATTCGGGCTGCTGTGGCAGCCGAGGCAGCTTTCGCTGGTGATCGCCATCGGGCGCGAGATATAGAATACCATCTCGTCATTGCGCGTCGTCCAGCCGCTCAGCTCGTGGATATCGGGGTCGCTGCGAAACGTGCTGACCATCTGCGCTTCGAATTCGTCGGCGAGGTCGCGCGGGTTGGTCGGGTTGGGTGCTGCTTCCTTGTAATTGAAATTCTGATAGCCATCCCTGCCTTGCAGGTTCTGGAAGACGGTCGCCGCCGAAAACGCCGGAACCGACTCCGAAATGAACATTTCCTCGGTCTGCAAACGTTCCGCCACTAACGGGTTAATGTGCTGGGTGGTGTAAGTGCGGACTGCGTTCAGAGTATCCATGAGAAGCTGCGCCCGATACGCAATTTCCTCTTCGGCGTGGCGCTGAAGCTGGGGAGCGAATATCGCCCACGAAGCAAGAAACGCGGCAGCGAAGATGACGGTCAATATCAACGTGAATCGTGTGCGTATCCCGACGTTCCGCATGACTTTCCCTTTTTTCAATCAGTTGGTCATACCATTATACGGGACTAAAGCCGCAAACACGCTTCAATTGCCAGCCAGAACAATTTCTCGCGGGTCGATGTCCGCTGATCCCACTCCCGGCGATCCCACAAATCGCCGCTGACATCATCCCCGCCGTACAGGATTTGCGCGAAGGTCACGTCGCGGGTTGCTTCGCGGGCGGCGCGAAACTGGGCGACCGCGAAGAATGCCGCCGCTTCCATCTCGACGGTGATGCAGCCTTCCGCCCGCCGCCGCGCGATGCGAGCGGGCGTTTCGCGGTAGATGGCGTCGGTCGTCCACGTCTTGCTGACCACGTACGGAATGTCGTGCGCGTCGAGCGTTTGCTGAATAGCGGCGACGCCTTCCGGGCTGGCGGCGACTTCGCGCGAAGGCGGCAGATAGTGATACGACGTGCCTTCGTCGCGCACCGCTGCCGCCGGAATGATCACATGCCCGACGGCGATCTCCCGGTTGAGCACGCCCGCGCCGCCACAGGCGATAAACTTCCGGCAGCCGAGCGCGATGGCTTCTTCCAGAAAGGCGGCTGCCAGCGGCGCGCCGACGCCCGGATGGATGATCGTGCAGCGCTGACCGTTCTGTTCCAGCACGTAGATCGGGTTTTTGCCGATTTCGCTGCTGATGTGATGAACGTGGTGGTCTTCGGTGCAGATGCTGTTGATCACGTCGTTGAAGAAGCACAGGACGCAGTGTTCCGGCAGGCTGACGATGCGCCGCAGCGCCATCCCCGGCTCGATCAGCGCAGTCGGTGTGTCGTCGAATTCGAGAATTGGATACATGAGTCACCCCGCGAAATAACAAAAGCGCCGCTCCGAACGGGAGAGGCGCAGATTGGGTCACTCATTTGCGCTCATCTCCCAGACAGAAGTCTGACGGATTTAGCACCTTCCCAGCGCTCCGGGGGTTGCTGCGCGTTCGTCGGGCCGTTACCCTCACACGCTCTTGATGAGATGGCGTGCATCGTATCATAATCGTCGGCGGGCGTCAAGAACCGCCGGGGCGTCGGCAGGGCAAACGCATATACCATCAAACCAACTCAAACGGGGTCGCTGTAGGGGCGGGTTAGCTTGCGCAGCAAGCCGAGACCCGCCCTCCCAGAAACCTGCTTATGCCATGAATGTGCAATTGCCCCATTTGGGGGCTGGGGCAATTGCATATGGTGTGCCATTCCGGGCGAGTAACTTCCGGCGCGTAGTGTATAATGTGGGCAAACAGATATCCCACAGGAGGCTGGTTGATGAGAGAAGTAGTGATGTTGATCTTTCCGTCACGCGGGACGCTTCTCGACGCGGTTGACCAGATCAAGAGCCTGCCCTACACCAGAATCAGGCATTCGGCGGTGATCGCCAGAGCGGAAGACGGCGAGACAACCATCTACGAGGACGACATCAACCCGAATGAAGGCGGTATCGCCGGCGGGACGCTGGGCGCGCTGATGGGCGCGCTGGGCATCGCCGGGCTGGGCGCGTTTCTGCTGCCCGGTGTGGGTCCGATCATCGCCATCGGCGCGGCAGCGGTCATCGGCGGGGTTGTCGGCGGCGCGACCGGCAGTATCAGCGCCAGGCTGCTGGATATGGGCATTGGCAATGCCCAGCTTGAAGCGCTGGCGCATCATCTTCAGGCAGGCAGGATCGCGCTGGTCGTCGAGATCGAAGGGGACAGCGCCAGCCTTTCGCAGCTTCAGGAAGACCTCAAGCCTTTTGACGCTGAAATCGTGCAAGAGTAAGCCATGCTGTGGCTCGGTAGGGAGGTAGGCGATGGCGGATGAACTGATTGTGGCGGTGTTTCCGTCGCGCAAGATGCTGACCCGCGCGCTCGATCATCTGATGGAGACGAAAGACCTGGGCATTCAGCATTCTGCCATCGTCGCCAAAGCCCGCAACGGCGAAGTCGTCGTTCTCAACGATGAGCTGGGTCCCGACGAAGGGGGCATCACCGGCGGCACGCTCGGCGCGGCAATTGCGGCGCTGGGTATGGTGCAGTTCGGCGCGCTGGCGCTGCCCGGCATCGGCGCGATCATCGCCGTCGGCGCGGGCGCGCTGGTCGGCGGGCTGCTCGGTCGCTTCACCGGTCGCTTCGCCGCCAACCTGCTTGAATCGGGTTACCGGACGGAAGAAGTCGAGACTCTGGCGGCGCGCCTGCAAACCGGGCATCCGGCGCTGGTGCTGGAAGTCAGTGATTCCGCGCGCGCGCTGCCGCGCATCCGCGAAGAACTTGCATCCTACCGCGCCGAGCTTGTCGAGCAGATGCGCGCCCGTTCGGCTGGATGACCGCGTTTTCCACAGGACATGCGTATGAACACATCGGGGCTTCTGCCGCCGCGTGGGTGGTGGCTCATTCTGCTTGGGATACTCGTATGCGCCGGGGCGCTGCGTTTCACCGGCTATAACTTCAGCCTGCCATACATCGATCATGTCGATGAAGCCTCGTATACGCTCGCCGGGCGCATGATGATTGACTCCGGCTCGGCGAAGCCCATCGGGATGCAGGGATACCCGCCGGGCATCATCACCGTCAATTACTTCTTCCTGCGTCAGTTTCACGACCCCAGCACCCCGCCTACGTCGATCATCTGGATGGTGCGTCTGGTTTCGGTCGGCTTCAGCCTGCTGACGATTGTGGCGGTCGGGCTGCTCGCTTTTCGGCTGGCGACTCCGCTGGCGGGGCTGTTCGCCGCCGGGCTGTGGACGTTCACGCCAATTGTGGTCGAGTTCAGCCGCTTCGCCACCGCCGACAATTTCGTCACGTTTTTCACCGTCTTCGCCTTTTTTCTGGCGCTGACCGGCACGCGCTTCAACCGCCGCCACTGGATTTATGCGGCGATGGCGTCACAGGCATTGGCGATCCTGTTCAAATATCAGGCGGTGTTCGTGCTGCCGGTGCTGGTGCTCGTCCCGCTGTGGCGGCTGGCGGATTCCAGCGTTCCGCGCCGCGCGGTGCTGCGCGAATTTACCATCACGCTCGGCTTCTGGGGTGTTTTCTTCTTCTGGCTCATCTTCCTGTTCCCGGCGCTGGAAGCGACCAGCGCGCCGGACTGGAGCGCCCCGAACGAACGACTTGGGATTCCCGCGCCGGATGTCATCTGGTCGAATTTTCGAGGATTCTACGTCCAGCTTGAATCCGATCTCTACTGGCTGATCGGCTGGGTAGGGTTGATCGCGCTGGCATGGCGGTCGTTCCGCCGCCGCGTCGACCTGTACGCCCTGCTGGTCGTCGCCGCTGCTGCGCTGGCGTGGGTGATCGGGATCAGCTTTTACGGCAACCTGGGGACACAGCAGTTCCGCCAGTACATCGCGTCGGGGGCGTTCCTGTTCGCGCTGCGTGCCCTCGGCTTGGTCGGCTGGGTGTTCATGATCGAGTGGCTACTGAAGCGCGCGCCCGGCGTGCCCCAGCGCCGAACGCTGGCGACTGTGGTCGTGTCGGCGGTCGTTATCGTGCTGGGCATTCCGGCGATTCAGGCATCGATTGCCAACGCCGAGAACCACACGCTCCCGGATCGGCGCAACGATCTCGCTCACTGGATGGACATCAGCGTGTCGTCGGGGCGTTACATCGCCGGTACAGAGAACCACAAAACGTTCAACCGCGACTGGGGCGGCTACGCTGGCGTCACTCAGTTTCCGCTCGTCGAAGTCGCCAACCTCGATGATCGGTCAATCGAGGAATGGCGCGCCGACGACGAGCAGTACGCCATCATCGGCAATTACGAGTACCAGGATTGGCTGGCTTCGGACGCCGGGCAGACTCAGCAGGCGCAGACTCTGCTGCTCAAGACCTATCCACTGTCGCCCGCCTATCGTGGACCCGACATGGTCGTGCTGCGGCTGTCTCCAATGCAGCACGACGCCGGCGGTCAGCTTGGGACGATTCACTGGGTCGGCTACGATCTGAACACCACCGAAGCCGCGTCCGGCGATTCGCTGGAATTCACGCTCTACTGGCAGGCGGAGCAGCCGACCGACGCCGAATACGTAGTTTTCAATCACCTGGTCGACGCGCAGACCGGCGAAATCGTCGCGCAGGTGGACGGCGATCCGCTGACCGACCTGCGCCGTCCGACGACCCTGTGGGACGATCCCGCCGAAACACTGATCAGCCGGACGTTCGCGCTGCCGCTCGCCGATGTGCCGCCGGGGACATACCAACTGGTGACCGGCTTCTACCGCCGCGATACCGGCGCGCGCCTGCTTTCGCCGCAGAACGACGACCGCTTAACCATCGCCACCATCGAAGTGCGCTGAGCAGCGCTCCGGCATGTTATAATCGTCTAAATACACGACCAACATGCCGGAGTTAACCGATGGCGATCTCCGAACTTCAAACACATGATCTCAGTCAGCGGCAGCACGCGCGCAATCCGGGCATCCCGCTCGATTTGGGCTGGGTGAGTGCCGCCCGCGCCAACCTAAGCGCGACCGAGCGCCGGGCGGCAACGCTGGGCACGCGCCGCTCGGTCAAGAAGGACTGGCAGGCGGCGTGGCTGCTGCGCGCCATCACCTGTATCGACTTGACCACGCTCTCCGGCGACGACACGCCCGGCAACGTGAAGCGCTTATGCGCCAAAGCCCGCCAGCCGGTGCGCCAGGATTTGCTCGACGCGCTCGGCGTGGGCGATCTCGGCATCACGACCGGGGCGGTGTGCGTGTATCACGCCCGTGTGCCGGACGCGGTGGCGGCGTTGGAAGGAACAAATATCCCCGTTGCCGCCGTCTCGACCGGCTTCCCGGCGGGGCTGAACCCATTCGATCTGCGCGTCGAGGAAATTCGCCGGTCGGTGGCGGCGGGCGCGCGCGAGATCGACATCGTGATCAGCCGCGAACACGCGCTTGCCGGGAACTGGGACGCGCTCTACGACGAAATCCAGCAGTTCCGCGCCGCCTGCGGCGACGCCCACATGAAGACCATCCTGGCAACCGGTGAACTCGGCACGCTGCGCAGCGTGGCGAAAGCCAGCCTCGTCTGCATGATGGCGGGCGCGGATTTCATCAAGACCTCGACGGGTAAGGAATCGGTTAACGCCACATTGGAAGTCGGTCTGATCATGACCCGTATGATCCGCGAATATCAACTGAGGACGGGCTGCAAGGTCGGCTTCAAGCCGGCGGGCGGCATCCGCACGGCGAAGCAGGTGATGAATTTCCAGATTTTGATGAAAGAGGAACTCGGCGACGAGTGGCTGTTCCCCGACCTGTTCCGCATCGGCGCCAGTTCGCTGCTGACCGACATCGAGCGGCAGTTGTCGCACCACGTCACGGGGCGCTACGCCGCCGAAAACTACATGCCGATGGGCTAACGCGATGTCACGCCGCCTGCTGGAAATCGGTATCGCCGCGCTGTGGATCGCGTTTGTCGGGCTGGCATGGTTCATGAGCCAGAACGGGAAGTTCGGCGCGACCGACTTCGAAGTCTACTATCGCGCTGCGCGCCTACTGATCGATGGCAAGCCCCTGTACAACGGCACGGTCGATATGGTTTACCTGTATCCGCCGCTGCTGGCGCAGCTTTTGATTCCGCTGGCGCAGCTTTCGGTCGAAACCGCATGGACGGTCTGGCTCGGCTTCAATGCCCTGCTGTTGGTCGGCATCACGGCGGCGCTGAGCCGAAACCTGCGGCAGCGTTATTGGCTGTGGCTGATCACGCCGATTTTTCTGCCCGCGCTCGAAGCGCTGTACATCGGTCAGGTGACGATCATCCTCTACACGCTGTTCGCGGGTGGATGGCGGGCGGTCAAGCGCGATCAACATGCGTTGGCGGGCGCGCTGCTGGCGCTGGCAACGTGGGTCAAGGTGTACCCGGTGATCGTGCTGGCGTACTTCGTCTGGAAACGCGACTGGCGCGTGGTCGGCGGCGCGGTCGTTGCCGGGATCGCGCTGCTCGCGCTGCAATTCGCTATCTCTGGCGCTGCGCCGCTGACCGATATGTTCGACGTGCTGTTCGCGCTGACCAACAGTGAGCAGGCGCATTTAATTGTAGCGAATGCGTCGGTACACGGCTTTACGGCACAGCTTTTTCAGTCCTATCCCAACGTGACGGCGCTGCTCGTCAGCCCAACGCTGTACGCGATCAGCCGGATCGCACTCACGGTCGGCGTGATCGGTGGACTGCTCTACGCGACGGCACGCTCGGTTGACTTCGACTTGCAGTATGGGCTGGCGGTGATCACGGCGCTGCTGCTCAGCCCGACACTGTTCCCGACGAGTATGCCACCGGTGCTGCTAACCTATTTTCTGCTGCTGCGCAGCCGTCCCACCAAACGTATGATCTGGTTCTGCACGCTCGCCTGCGTCACGTTATCGCTGTACTGGCTGTATGTGCTGGGTTACTCCAATGACTGGCGCGTCAGCGGGCTGCTGCTGTCGTTCGGGTTTTACACGGTGGTTGCTACGTGGGGTGTGAATTTTGTCCTGCTACGGCGGCGTCAAACCGTCGCGCAGCGTGAAGTGATATTGGCGGGAGAAATGGGGAGCTAGATTATGTCCGTTGCTGAAATATTCCTAAGCAAAGCCATGTCCTACGGACCTGCGCCGGAAGCGCCGGATACCGCTTACGCCTGGCTCGACGCCCACGAGCGCAAATTCGGGCTGTTCGTCAATAATCACTGGGTTGAGCCGAAATCCGGCAAATATCTGTCCAGCGTCAACCCCGCGACCGGCGATCCGCTGGCGCAGTTCGCGGACGCGGGAAAGGGGGATGTCGACAACGCCGTCGCTGCCGCGCGCGCCGCCTTCGCCTCGTGGAGCAAACTGAGCGGGCACGCCCGCGCGCGCCATCTCTACGCCATTGCCCGCAACATCCAGAAGCATTATCGCCTGCTGGCGGTGCTGGAGTCGCTCGACAACGGCAAGCCGATCCGCGAATCGCGCGACATCGACATCCCGCTGGTGGCGCGGCATTTCTACTATCATGCCGGCTGGGCGCAGCTCATGGAGCGCGAACTCAGCGACTATCAGCCGGTCGGCGTCGTCGGGCAGGTCATCCCCTGGAATTTCCCGCTGCTGATGCTGGCGTGGAAGATCGCCCCGGCGCTGGCGATGGGCAACACCGTCGTCATCAAGCCCGCGCCCTACACCAGCCTGACCGCCCTGCTGTTTGGCGAGATCATTGCCGAGGCGGGCTTGCCGCCGGGCGTGGTCAACGTCGTCACCGGCGGCGACCAGACCGGCGCGCTGATCACCGAGCATCCCGATTTCGAC
>JADLHH010000654.1 GCA_020848855.1 Anaerolineae bacterium
ACGCGCGTGCCTTAGGAGCACGTACCGCAAGGTGTGAGGGTTCGAGTCCCTCTTCCCCCACGATTGTGCGCGCCGCGTTCACGTATGCCGGGAGAGCGGCTATGCAAGAGCAACCAGTTCCAATTGAATCGCCTGAGCCTGTAGCCGAGAGTTCGGAGCAGGCAGTGCCCCTACCGCGGAGCCTCTTCCGAACGGTCATTGTGCCGATCGTCGCGCTTGTGATGGTCGGTGCGCTGCTCGGTGTCCTCGGTTATGCGCTGTTTGCGCCGGAAGGTGCGCGGCTCGCGGATCGAGGGCGGGTGAATGCGTCTGGCGCGTTGGTGCTGGATGATGGCAAGCTCGCTGATGACTTCGAGGTTACGACGTTTGATGGTGATCAGTTCCGTCTGTCCGACCAGCGCGGCAAGATCGTCATCGTGAACTTTTGGGCTTCGTGGTGCAATCCGTGTCGCGATGAGATGCCGCTTTTGACAACTGCTCGCGGGGCACTTGGCGACGATGTGGTGATGATTGGCGTGAACGTAGAGGACGTAGAGTCCGACGCGCGCGAATTCATGACAACGTACCGGGCAAACTACCCGTCGGGGACGGATCACGATAATCGCATCAGCATCGACTATGGGCGAACAGGCGTGCCTGAGACCTACGTCGTCGATGCTGAAGGTCATCTGGTAGCGCACTTGCCAGGGGCAGTAACCAGCTTGCAGCAACTGCAGGACATGGTTGCGGAGGCGCGGAAATAGCGTGTCGTCGATCGGGCTGCTGACGGCATTCGGGGCCGGGTTCATCTCCTTTCTCTCCCCATGCGTTGCGCCGCTGTTGCCCGGCTACCTGTCGCTGATTACGAGCTCGGCGACGAGCGGACAGGCAACGGCTCTGCCACCGAAGGTCCGGTCGCTCTGGCCGAGCCTTGTGTTTGTGTTCGGGTTCTCGCTGGTCTTCATTGCGCTCGGTGCGTCGGCGTCGGTGTTCGGAGACCTTCTTAATGAGTATCGCCAACCGCTGACGCGGGTGTCCGGCGTGTTTATGATCGCGATGGGTCTCGTGATCCTGTGGGGCTTCCGTGTGCCCTTCCTGATGCGAGAACGGCGGGTGCAATTCGAGCCGCGCAGCTTCTCGCCGAGCGAGGTGTTGCTGCTGGGAATGGCGTTCGGCTTTGGCTGGACGCCGTGCTTCGGCCCGATCCTGGCGTCGATCCTCGTATACACCAGTACAGCGGATACGGTTCGCTACGGGACGTTGCTGCTGACCGTCTATTCCCTCGGGTTAGGCATTCCCTTCCTGCTGGTCGGGGCGGGTGTCGGGCGTATCCGCGGCGTGATCAATTGGGGCACGCGGAATGCTGGGGTTGTCACGGCGCTCAGCGGCGTGACGATGATCGCTATCGGCGTGTTGTTTGTGAGTGGACAGATGTTCCGCCTGGCGATCTACGGGCAGCGCCTGATGTCCGGTTTCCCGGGCATTTCAGGATGACGTCGCTGCCATGAGCGCCAGCGAGGGATTCCTCCTCTTTCTCCGACTGGCG
>JADLHH010000235.1 GCA_020848855.1 Anaerolineae bacterium
CATAGGTGTTTTGTAGGGGCAGACCTGTGTGTCTGCCCCAGCGGGCGAACACGTGGGTTCGCCCCTACAAGAGCGTTGTGAACCATTGGAAACCCTGTGTGAAATTTGATGCGATGACCCTGCGATTATACCTTTATGACAGATAACCCAGGGCACGACATGAGGGTGTCTAAAAAGCCATTTGAAAAATCCCCCCCGCTCCCGTGAAGGTATGGTTGTAGGGGCGCACGGCATGCGCCCCTACGCGAGAATCGTGGAATATTCAAATGGTCACTAAAAAGCCTTCTTTGACCCCACCCCGGCTAACCTTCGGTTAGCTTCCCCTCCCCGAATTCAGGGAGGGGCGCGAACCCGCTTGCGCCTTCCTCCGACTTCGGGGGAAGGAAGCGACCAGGCGAACCTGCGGTTCGCCTAGTTGCGGGATGGGGGTAAAAGGTGCCAAATTTACGCTGGCGAATAGTTTTTAAACACCCTCATGTCGTGCCCCTACCATCGCGGTCTCTGTCGTTGATTATCGTCATCCATAGAACTGCCGGTACAGCGCTTCCTGCCGCTCGCGCGCGGCGCGCAGCGCTTCGACTCCGTCAAGCCTCGGCTCGACCGTCGCGGCGATGGTCAGCGGGAACTCGGACACGTCGCGCCCGTCCAGCGCGCGCAGCACCAGCAGCGCCGTCCCCCGCGCCGTGATCTCGCTCTCCCCGGCAATCCGCAGCGGTCGGTTGAGCGCGTCCGTGAACATCTGCGCCCAGGCGGGCGACGCCTCCAGTGCTCTGCCGTTGGCGGTCACCGGCTGCTGCACGCTCACCGCGCTGTCGTGCAGTTGGTCGGCGATCATCGCCAGCCGCAGCGCGACGCCTTCCAGCGCCGCCTGCAGGATATCCACCGGCGTAGTGGACAGGCGTAAGCCGCTCACGGCTCCGGTCGCCCCTGCCCACCAGCCGGGGCTGCGCTCGCCCGCCAGCAGCGGCAGAAATGTCAATCCGTGACCGTCCGGCGCGCGCCCGGCAAGCTGGGCTTCGGCGTCATCAGGCAGCGTCAGCGTGGCGCGCGCCCATTCGAAAATGTTGCCGCCCTCGCTGGTCGCCCCGCCGATCAAATGCTCCCCGGCGCTGATCCGGTAGCTCCATAAGCCCGGCGGCACGGGCGGCAGCGCCTCGGTCGAAACCACCCGCAGCGCGGCGGTCGTGCCCAGGCTGAGCGCCATCTGCCCGCCGCCAACACAGCCCGACCCGACATTCGCCGCCGCGCCGTCGCCCACCGCCAGATAGAACGGCACGTCGCGCAGCGCCGCCCACCGTTCAGCGTAGTCCGGCAGCAAGCCAGAGCACGCCGCGTCGTACTCCGCCAGCGTCGGCAGTTCGCTTTCATCGACCGAGAGCCGATCCAGCCATTCGGCGTCCCAGCCCAGCGTTTCCCGGTTGAGCAGCCCCGACCACGACGCCACCGAATAGCTGCCCGCTGATTCGCCAAACCAGCGGCGGTACAGATACGTCCCTACGTCCAGCCACTGCGCGACCGATTGATATAGTTCGGGATCGGTGCGGCGCAGCCAGTGAAGCCGACCGGGCAGATACGCTGTGTGGTGAATACAGCCGGTGCGCTGGTGCGCCGCCTTCCGGTCGATGCGTTCCGCCAGCGCCGCTACATCGTCGGCGCTGCGGGTGTCGGCGTAGGTGAACACCGGCGTCATCACCCTGCCCGCCGCATTGACGCCGAGCACGTTGCCGACGAACGTGTCCATGCCGACGGCGCGAATGTCGCGCGCCTGCTCGTGCTGCAATATCTCGTCGAGACAGGCTTCGGCGCGCTCCGCCAGCGTGGTCATGTCGAAGGTCGATGCGCCCGGCGGGGTTGTCTCGGCGTGGTGCGTGCGCGCGGCATGTGCCAGCAGTTTCACCTGGTCGTCATACAGCAGTGCCCGCACGGACGAACTGCCCACGTCAAGCACGAGGATCGTCATAAAGGCTCCATTTGGGTTGGCAATTTGCGAGTATTACATCTGGCGATTCGGTACAATAGAACCCGTTCGCATCCAAGTCTACTTAAGGTACGGCTATGACATCATACACGATTGGAATAGATTACGGTACAGAGTCCGGGCGCGCGATCGTGGTCGATACGACCAACGGGCGCGAACTCGCCAGCGCGGTACATCCGTATGCCAACGGCGTGATTGACGAGCACCTGCCCGGCAGCGACAAGCCGCTGCCCCCGGAATGGGCGCTGCAAGACCCGAACGATTATCTTGAAGTCCTCAAGCACGCCGTCCCGGCGGCGCTCAAGGCGTCCGGCGTCAGCCCGGACGACGTGGTCGGCATCGCCATCGACTTCACGGCTTGCACCATTCTGCCGGTCAAAGCCGACGGCACGCCGCTGTGCTTCATCGACGACCTGCGCGGCAACCCGCACTCGTGGGTCAAGCTGTGGAAGCACCATGCGGCGCAGCCGGAAGCCGATGAAATCAACGAGCTGGCGCGCCAGCGTGAAGAAAGCTGGCTGCCGCGCTACGGCGGCAAGATTTCGTCGGAATGGCTCTTCAGCAAGACACTGCAAATCTATCACGAAGCGCCGGAAGTCTACCGCGCCGCCGACCGGGTGCTGGAAGCTGCCGACTGGGTGATCTGGCAGTTGACGGGTGTCGAAACCCGTAACGCCTGCACCGCCGGTTATAAAGCCATCGTTCAGGATGGCGATTACCCGTCGAACGACTATTTCGAAGCGCTCGCGCCCGGCTTCGGCACTGTTGTTGACACCAAGATGAGCCGCACCTTCGCCCAGCTTGGCGCGAAGGCAGGCGGATTGACCCCGCAGGCAGCCGGCTGGATGGGACTCAAACCGGGTATCGCCGTCGCGGTTGCCAACGTCGATGCGCACGTGACTGTCCCGGCGGTGGGCGTGGTCGGAACCGGCTCGATGGTGATGATCATGGGCACGTCCACCTGCCATATGCTGGTCGGCGACCGTATCGAGACGGTCGAGGGCATGTGCGGCGTCGTCCGCGACGGCATCATCCCCGGCTATTACGGCTACGAAGCCGGGCAGAGCGGCGTCGGCGATATTTTCGCGTGGTGGGTCAACAACGGCGTGCCGCAGGAATATTACGATGCCGCCCGGAACGCCGGCGTGGACATTCACGGCTATCTGGAACAGGAAGCCGCCAAACAGCGCCCCGGCGAATCCGGCGTACTGGCGCTCGACTGGGTCAATGGCAACCGCTCGGTGCTGGTCGACGCCGACCTGAGCGGGATGCTGGTCGGTATGACACTGGCGACGCGCGCCCCGGACATCTACCGGGCGCTGATCGAAGCAACGGCTTACGGCACGCGCGTGATCGTCGAATCGTTCGAGAAGCGCGGCGTCCCGGTCAACGAGCTGGTGGCGGCGGGCGGCTTGCCGGAGAAAAACAAGCTGCTGACGCAGATTTACGCCGACGTGACCGGCAGAGCATTCAAGATCACCAGCGCCAAGCAGGCTCCTGCGCTGGGCGCAGCCATGCACGCCGCCGTCGCCGCCGGCGTCTACCCGACGATTCAGGCGGCTGCCGAAAAAATGGCATCGCCCCTCAGCCAGACCGTCCAGCCCATTCCTGAAAACGTGGCGATCTACAACCAGCTTTACGCCGAATATGTCACGCTCCACGACTATTTCGGGCGCGGGGAAAACGACGTGATGAAGCGCCTGAAGAAGCTGCGCAACCAGGTGCGCGGCATGGCGGAATAAGCAGCGATTGCGAATGTGTAGGGGCAGACCCGTGTGTCTGCCCCAGCGAAAGATCAACAGAGGACATCATGAAGCTCCAGTATTTGCGGGAAGAAGTGTGCGCCCTGCACGCGGAACTGCCGCGTAATAATCTGGTCGCGTGGACGAGCGGCAACGTCAGCGCGCGCGACCCCGAAACCGGCTTGGTCGTCATCAAACCGAGCGGCATCAGGTTCGAAGATTTGAGACCCGAAAACATGGTGGTGGTGGACGTTGATGGAAAAGTGGTGGAGGCAGACCACAAGCCATCGTCGGACACCGCCTCGCACTGTTACATTTACCGCCAGCGCCCGGAAGTGAACGGCATCGTCCACACCCATTCGCGCTACGCGACGGCGTTCGCTGCGCTTGGTCGCTCCATCCCGTGCGTGCTGACGGCGATGGCAGACGAATTCGGCGGCGACATCCCCTGCGCCGGCTTCGCGCTGATCGGCGGCGAGGAAATCGGGCAGCAGGTCGTCAGCAAGCTGGACGAGTGCCCCGGTCCGAGCATTGCCGTGCTGCTGCAAAATCACGGCGTGTTCACCGTCGGCAAGAACGCGGAAGCGGCGGTCAAAGCGGCGATCATGACCGAAGACAACGCGGCGGTCGTCTGGACGGCGCTCCAGTTGGGCACGCCGCTGCCGCTGGCAAAGGCGGACATCGAGAAACTGCACTATCGCTATACGCACGTTTACGGTCAGTAACCGGCAGCCGCCGAAAGAAATTGGACGCCCTGCCCTGCCAGGCATCCACGGCAGCATGAAAGGAAACCGCTTTTGTCCTCAATTCTGATAACCGATGCCGAACTGATGACGCCGACCGCGCACATCCCGCGCGGGTGGCTGCTGGTGCGCGAACAGGCTATCGCCGCGCTCGGTTACGGCGACGCGCCGGATAGCATCGACGCGGAACGCATCGACGGCGCGGGAAAAATCCTGCTGCCGGGCTTCGTGGATGTTCACGTACACGGCGCGGCGGGCAGCGAAGCGATGGACGCCACAGCCACCGCGCTGCGCACGATGGCGAAGTTCTACGCGGCGCACGGCGTCACCAGCTTTCTGGCGACGACCTGGACGGATTCGCGCCCGCACATCGAAGCGGCGCTTCAGACAATCGCGGCGGCGCAGGGGCGGCAGCCCGGCGGCGCGACCCTGCTCGGCGCGCACGTCGAGGGACCGTACCTCAACCCGGCACGCTGCGGCGCGCAAAGCACGACCTATATCCGCCGCGCCGACCGCGACGAGGCGCTGGCATTTCTGGATACCGGCACAATCCGGCTGCTGGCGCTCGCGCCGGAATACCCGGAAAACCACTGGCTGATCCGGGAATGCGTCCGGCGCGGCATTACCGTCTCGGCGGCGCACACTGCCGCGACCTACGAGGAGATGCGGGCGGCGGTGGCGATGGGTCTCACGCAGACGACCCACACCGGCAACGCCATGACCGGGCTGCACCACCGCGAGCCGGGCACGCTCGGCGCGGCGCTGACGCTCCCGGAGATTAACGCCGAGCTGATCGCCGACAACATCCACATTCACCCGGCGGTGATGAAGCTGATTTATCTCGCCAAAGGCGCTTCGGGCGTCGTTCTGATCACCGACGCGATTCGCGGCGCGGGGATGCCCGACGGCGAATACCCGATTGACGACCGGACGATCACCATTCAGGACGGAACCGCTCGCCTGCCCGACGGCACGCTGGCGGGCAGCACCCTGACGATGGAACGGGCGCTGCGCAATTTCATCGCCGCGACCGGCGCGCCGCTGGCGGAAGTCTGGCAGACGAGCAGCCTGAACGCCGCCCGCGCGATTGGCGTTTCGGCGCGCAAGGGCAGCCTCGAAACAGGCAAGGATGCCGATCTCGTGCTGGTGGACGCCGCCATCACCGTATCGCTGACGGTCGCCGAAGGTCAGATCGTCTACCGGGGCTGAGCCAATGAGCAAAGCGTCGCTGTACGTCGCCGGACAATTCATCCTGCTGGGCATTTTCGCCCTGGCGCTGGTCATTTTCCCATTGGGGCAGTACCCGGTCGGGCGGGCGATTGGCTTGCTGTTGATCGCGCTGGCGTTCGTGATACTGGCGCTGGCAGTGCGCGAGTTCGCCATCCGCAACCGGACGATTCCGAACATTACGCCGACGCCGACGACCGCCGCCGCGCTGGTCGAAAGCGGCGTGTATTCGCGCGTGCGCCACCCGATCTACACGAGCGTGCTCATGGGCAGCATCGGCGCGGCGCTGGCGCACGGGCACTTCGCCGTCATGCTCGTCGCGCTGGTGCTGGTAATCTTCTTCACGGTCAAATCGCGCTTCGAAGAATCGCTGCTGCGCGCCGCCTACCCCCAGTACGACGCCTATATGACGCGCACCGGGCGCTTCCTGCCCTATCTGTGAGGCACGCCGGTCGGAAGCGAGTATAATCGACGCCAGTTTACGCGAGCCTGAGCTGATCCATGATGCGTGCCTTTGTGTTGATCGTTCTGCTGCTGTGCGCCGCGTGCGCCAGCACCGAAACCACCCCAGGCGCGGGAACGGCGGTTACCCCCTACCCCGCGCCGGATTTCACGCTGGAAACGCTCAACGGCGGCACGTTCAGCCTCGCTTCGATGCGCGGGCGCTGGGTGATCCTGAATTTCTGGGCGACATGGTGCGCGCCCTGCACCGACGAAATGCCGGCGCTGCAAGCCATCGCCAGCGAGCGCGCCGGGCAACTGGCGCTGTTCGGCATCAATATGCGCGAAAGCGCCGACGACATCCGCACATACATGACGCGCTATCGCGTGTCGTTCCCGATGCTGCTCAACCCGGACGAGGCGATGTCCGCCAATTACCGGCTGGAACTCGGCATCCCACAGACAGTGATCATCACGCCGGAAGGCGAGATTGTCTGGCACAAGTTCGGCGCAATCGATCTGGACAGTTTTCGCTCGACACTGGACGAGTTGATGACCGGTTCGGGCTGAGTATCGCCACATTGACATCATTCGCAAAAGGAGAAAGACATCTTGGCATTCTTTGATTATTCTCTTGAGGAGCTTCAGAAATACCGCCCTGTCCGCGAGGAACCGTCGGATTTCGATGCGTTCTGGAGCGCGACGCTGGCAGAAGCGCGGCAGCACCCGCTCAACGCGCAGTTCGAGCGAGTCGACTACGGGCTGCGGCTGTTCGACACCTATGACGTGACCTTCGCCGGTTACGGCGGGCAGCCGATCAAGGGGTGGTTCATCATACCGAGCGGCGTCAGCGGCTCGCTGCCTTGTGTGGTCGAATATATCGGTTACGGCGGCGGCAGGAGCTTCCCGCACGACCGTCTGGTGTCTTCGGCAGCGGGCTTTGCAACGCTGATCATGGACACGCGCGGTCAGGGCAGCGCGTGGTCGCCCGGCGACACGCCCGACCTGATCGACGGCGGTAACGCGTTTTACCCCGGCTTCATGACTCAGGGCATCCTCGACCCGAAAACGTATTATTATCGCCGCGTGTTCACCGACGCCGTGCGCGCCGTCGAAGCAGCGCGGGCACACCCGAACGTCGATTCGTCGCGGGTGGCGGTCGCCGGGGGAAGCCAGGGCGGCGGCATCACGCTGGCGGTGGCGGGGCTTCAGCCGAATGTGGCGGCAGCGCTGCCGGACGTGCCGTTCCTGTGTCACTACCGCCGGGCGACGACCATCGTCGATACGATGCCGTACGGCGAAATCGCCAAATACTGCACGATCCACCGCGACAAAATCGAGCGCGTTTTCCGCACGCTGAGCTACTTCGACGGCGTGAACTTCGCGATGCGGGCGCAGGCGCCGGCGCTGTTCTCGGTCGGCTTGATGGACACCATCTGCCCGCCCTCGACGGTGTACGCAGCGTACAACTACTACGCGGGCGAAAAAGACATTCGCGTTTACCAGTTCAACAATCATGAAGGCGGCGGCAGCTATCACACGGTCGAAAAGATCAACTATCTGGTCAACCTGTGGAAATAGTCTCGAACCCGCCGGAAGGGAAAGCCTGTGAATAACCAACTCGCCAGTGAGATCGCCGAGCAGCCGGTCGTGCTGGCGCGCCTGCTCGAACAGGAACGCGCGACGGTTGAGCGAATCGCACAGACGATTCGCGAGCGCCAGCCGCGCTATGTGGTGCTGGCAGGTCGCGGCACGTCGGACAACGCTGCCCGCTACAGCCAATACCTGTTCGGGACGTTCAACAACCTGACCGCCGCGCTGGCAACACCGTCAATTTTCACGCTGTACCAGCAAACGCCGCGCCTGGACGACTCGCTGGTGATCGCCATCTCGCAGTCCGGGCAGTCGCCGGATATCGTGTCGGTCGTCGCGGAAGGGCGGCGGCAGGGTGCGCTGACGGTCGCGCTGACTAACGCGCCGGATTCACCGCTGGGGCAGACTGCCGAACATACGATCCACCTGCACGCGGGGGCGGAAAAAGCGGTCGCCGCGACCAAGACCTACACCACGTCGCTGATGGCGCTGGCGATGCTGAGCGCGGCGCTGTCGCAGGACGAGGCACGCTTCGAGACGCTGGCGCACGTCCCCGGCTGGATGGAGCAGGTGCTGGCTGAGCGCGAGCGGACATTCGCCGCCGCCGAGCGCTACTGCTACATCGACTACTGCGTGGTCGCCAGCCGGGGCTACAACTACGCGACGGCGCACGAGATCGCGCTCAAGCTCAAGGAACTGACCTACATCATCGCCGAGCCGTATTCGTCGGCTGATTTCCAGCATGGACCGCTGGCGCTGGTCGAGCATGGCTTCCCGGTGTTCGCGGTCGTGCCAGGCGGCGCGCTCGATGACGAACTGATCCCGTTCTTCCGCCAGCTACGCGACAAGGGGGCAGATTTGATCGTGGCGTCGGCGAACGCCGAAGCGCTGGCGCTGGCGCAAACGCCGCTGCCGATCCCCGCCGGCATCCCGGAATGGGCGTCGCCGCCGGTGCTGGTGACGCAGGGACAGCTTTTCGCGCTGGGGCTGACGGTCGCCAAAGGCTTCGACCCGGATCACCCGCGCAGCATTCGCAAGGTCACGTTGACGAAGTGATGCTGACGAAGTGACGCGCGAAAAAGTGTACATCCGTCGGACAGATGTGCCTTGTCAGAACGCCGGGCGGGTGTAGGATGTAGGTAATCCAAGCAAACAAAAGGGCGAGGCAGTGCCTCGCCCCTGCGGTGAATCCACCGGAGCGGCAGATCAATCCGCCGCCGATTCTGATTTGCTATGTTCAAACAGATAGCAGCGTACCCAGCGCGAGTCCGAGAGGTTGGTGACGGGCGGCATCGCCTGGCGGCATTTGGGCATGACGTGGCGGCAGCGCGCAGCGAACGGGCAGCCCTGCCCCACCGCTCCGTAAATCGGCACTTCGCCGACGACGCTGACTTCCTGCGTGCGCAGACCACGCGCCGGGTCGGGCACGGCGGAAAGCAGCAGTTGGGTGTACGGGTGCTGCGGGTCGCGGATCAATTCTTCGCCGTTACCGCTTTCGACCACGTTACCGGCGTACATGACCATCGTCTCGTCGGCGAAGTAGCGGGCGCTGGCGAGGTCGTGGGTCACGTACAGGAAGGCGATGTTGTCTTCGTCGCGCAGCTTCGCCATCAGGTTCAGAATCCCGATGCGGATCGAAACGTCGAGCATGGAAATCGGCTCGTCGGCGAGGATGACGCGCGGCTCGACGGCAAGCGCGCGGGCGATGGCGACGCGCTGGCGCTGACCACCGCTCAACTGGTGCGGATATTTGCCGATGAACTCGTCTGGCGGGTCGAGCGCGACGCGGCTCAGCAGTTCCAGCACCTGTTCGCGCAGGTTTTTCGGGCGCACCTTGCCGTGAATTTGCAGCGGGCGCTTCAGATGGTAATCGACATTGTGAATCGGGTTCAGCGAACTGAATGGGTCCTGAAAGATCATCTGGACGTGGCTGCGGTAGCGGAGCAGATTACGCCGCCCCTGCTCCCTGAGCACGCTTTTGCCTTCGTAGAGGATGTCGCCGGCGGTCGGCTCGTAGAGCCGCGAGAGCAGGCGCGATGCCGTACTTTTGCCGCTGCCGCTTTCGCCGACGAGCGCCGTCACCCGTCCGGGGTACAGCGCGAGGTTGAAGTCTTCCAGCGCGCGGACAATGCGGCGCGAGATGGCATTGCCGCTGGTGAAATGCTTGGTCAAGCCGCGCGCTTCGAGGATAGGCGTCTGTCGGTCACTCATGGGTTTCTTGCTCCAGTAAATGGCAGGCGGCGAAGTGCCCGGGTTCGACTTCGCGAAGCGCCGGATTCACCTGCTGGCAGACGCCCTGCAGCGCGACAGCGCAGCGCGGATGGAAGCGGCAGCCGCTCGGCGGGCTGATCAGGTTCGGCGGCGAGCCGGGGATGCCGAGCATTTCGCTGCGGGGTCCGCTCACGGACGGGAACGAGTTCATCAGCCGCTGCGTATACGGGTGCTTCGGGTTCCTGAAGATTTGGCGCGATTCGGCAAGCTCGACGATCTCGCCGGCATACATGATGCCGACTCGGTCGGAGAACTCGACCATCAGCGACAGGTCGTGGGAGATGAACAGGATGGAGAAGCCGAACTCCTGCTTCAGCTTGCGAATCTGATCCATGATCTGCTTCTGGACGACCACGTCAAGCGCGGTCGTCGGCTCGTCCATGATGATCAGTTCGGGGTTGAGCACGAGCGCGATGGCGATGACGACGCGCTGGCGCATCCCGCCGCTGAGCTGGTGCGGATAGCTGCTGATACGGCTGCGCTCGATGCCGACAATGTCGAGCAGTTCGAGCGCGCGCTTGCGGGCTTCGTCTTTGTTCATCAGCGAGTGCGCCTGAATAGCGTCGGTGATCTGCGTGCCGACCGTCAGCACAGGATTGAGCGCGTTCATGGCGCTCTGGAACACGATTGAGAGATGCCGCCAGCGATAATCGCGGAGCGCTTCCTCATCCATCTGGAGCAGGTCGGTGTGGCGGAACATCACTCTGCCGCCGGTGATATACGCCGGGGGGCGCAGCAGGCGGGTGACGGCGTGGGCGATGGTCGATTTGCCGCAGCCCGATTCGCCAGCCAAGCCGAGCACCTCGTTCGGGAAAATATTGAACGAGACGTGATCGACGGCTTTAACTGCGCCGCGCTTGGTGCGGTACTCAACTTCGAGATCCTCGACGCGGAGCAGCGGCTCAGTCGACGCCTGGGCGGATGCGGGCAATACTGTCGCTTGCGTCATTATTGCTTCCCTTCATCCGAGCGCAGGCGCGGGTTGGTGATCTCGTCGATGCCGTAGTTGATCAGCGTCAGGCTGAAGCCGACGAGAGCGATACAAATGCCGGGCGGGATGAATGCCCACCAGTTGCCGGTCAGCAGCGCCTGATTGTTCTGCGCCCAATAGAGCGTCGTACCCCAGGTGACGGCATTGGCGTCGCCCAGCCCGATAAATTCGAGCACGGCTTCGGAGAGAATGGCGTACAGCACCGCGCCGATCCAGCTAGAGACCACGAGCGAGGTCATGTTTGGCAGAATTTCGAACACGATGATGCGCCACGTCGGCTCACCAACGACGCGCGCCGCCGCTACGAATTCGCTGTTGCGCACCGCCAGCGTCTGCGAGCGCAGCACGCGCGCGCCGTACGCCCAGCTTGTCACACTCAGGACGAGGATCACCGTCAGCGGTCCGGGGCGATCCAGCCATCCGGCGACGACGATGATCAGCGGCAGACCGGGCAAAATGAGGACGACGTTGGTGATCAGCGAGAGCAGGTCGTCCACCCAGCCGCCGATATACCCGGCGGATACGCCAACGACGATGGCGATGATGATGATCACCGTCCCGGTCGCAAAGCCGACGGTCAGCGAGATGCGCGTGCCGTGCACGACCTGCGCAAAGATATCCTGCCCCTGCCGCGACGTGCCGAGGATGAAGTCGGCGCTGGGAGCTTTGCTGCCGGGACCGACGATGCGCGAAGCGTTCCTGGTCGGCGCGATCTGATTAGCGAAAATGGCGACGATCACGAAAAACACAAGGATTGACAGCCCGATACTCGCCTTGCGGTTCCGCAGCAGACCGCGCACCCATTCGGGGGGGTGAATGCGCGGGATACTGACTAGCCGCCGCGCAGACATCTTGGAGGCTGCCTGACTGGTGACGTTGCTTTGATCCATGCTACGCGATCCTTCTGTCCCTAACGTGCGCGCGGGTCAAGCAGCACGTAAACGATGTCCACAATCAGGTTCGCAAGGAGAACCGCCAACGTGATCATCAGGAAGATGCCCTGCATCAGCGGGTAATCGCGCGAGTTGACAGCATTGAGGAGCAGATAGCCACTCCCCGGGTCGTTGAAGACGATTTCGGTCACCAGCGCGCCGCCGACGACGAAGCCGAGGCTCATGGCGAACCCGGTCAGGCTGGGCAGAATGGCGTTACGCGCCGCATAGGTGAACATCACCCGGCGGTCGCGCAGACCTTTTGCCTGCGCCATGACAATGAAGTCCTGCGACAGCACGCCGATCATATTATTGCGCATACCCAGCATCCAGCCGCCCATCGAGGTTATCACGATGGTGGTGGCGGGCAAAATCGCGTGGTGAATCACACTGAGCAAGAAAGGTCCAGAAGACCAGTCTTCGGGAATGGTCAGGTCAGAGGCGTGGTTCAGCGGGACCCAGCCGAAGTCCAGCGCGAAGATATAGAGCGCCAGCATCGCAATGAAGAAATACGGGAACGCGCCGAGCAGGCTCAACGCGGGAAGGATGAACTGGTCGGCAAAGCGCCCACGCCGCCAGGCGGCGTAAATACCGAGCAGCGTGCCGAGGGCGAACGAGATGATGGTCGCGGTCACTGCCAGGCGCAGCGTCCAACCCAGCCCGGTCGCAATGACCCGCGTAACGGGAACCGGAAACGCCACCACTGAAATGCCGAGATTCCCCTGGGCGAGGTTCTGGAGATAGGTTACGTACTGCTGAAGGAGCGGTCCATCGACAAAGCCGAAAGCGATCTTAAGGGATTCCAGCGCGCGCGGCTCAAGACGCCCCTGAAAGCGGGCGAACATGATCGAAACCGGGTCGCCCGTCATCATGCGCGGGATAAGGAAGTTCAGGGTGATTGCGATTAATGCGGCGACCGCATAGAAGCCGATACGGCGAGTGAGGAAACGCATCCTCTGATCCTTTTCAAACCAACAGTTTTAAGAAGGGCTGGAAACCCTTGTGTGATTTCCAGCCCTGTTTGCCAGATCGGTATTCTATGACTGACCGCAGCTTGTGTCGTCAACGCAGTGAATGCTGACGGCAACAATACGCGCGCTCTCGTTCGACCACGGGCTGCCCAGCGCATAGTGATCTTCGGCATTGGGCCAGCCGACGAAGCGGATCGTATTGTATTCATACCACGACGGCCACGGGGAAAGCGGACTCATCAGGACGTTCTCAACGAAAATCTGCGTGAGCTGTCCGGTGAGGGCTGCCTGCTCGGCGGCGTCGGCGGTCTTGAGGAAATCGCTCAGCAGTTGATCAGCTTCGGGGCTGGTCCAGCCGGGCATGTGCTGCCCCTGGCGCAGACCGTCGGCGGTGATCAGGTCGCTGCCGAAAATGTTGTGGAAGAAGTCGTAGGGGGTCGACGTCCAGTTGCTCCAGGCGAGCGAGGCTTCGAACGTGCCCTGCTGCAGCGCCGTCTGCCACTCGCCGAATTCGGGGGTGACCATGCTGGCGTTCAGTCCGAGATCCTGGAAGCTCTGAGTGATGATCTGGGTAGCGGTCACTACGTCCGTCCAGCCGTTGACGATCTGCGTCGAGAATTCAATCGGCGAGCCATCGGGCATATCGCGCCAGCCGTCGCCGTTGGCGTCAACATAACCGGCTTCGTCGAGCGTTGCAGTCGCACGGTCGGGATCGTAAACGCCCAGACCCATCTCGCTGATGGTATCGAGCACCGACTGCGGAACCATGTCTTTCCAAACGGGCCAAATGCCGGCGGCGTTTTCGGGCACGACCGTGGTGTAGCCGTTCATGGCGGTGTCACGGATCGTCTCGTAGGGAATCGCCTGAGACAGCGCCTGACGGAACTTGACATCGTCAAACGGCTTGATGGCGACGTTGACATAGAAGCCCCACGGACCGTTGCCGGGATAGAAGTAGTAGTGATTGTGCTCCGGGTCCTTGGAGACGAAAGTTTGCTCGATATCCGGGACGAAGTTACCGACCCAATCGACTTCCTGGTTGATCATCGCCAGGTTGGCAGCGTCGTTGCCGTTGATCGCCGGGTAACGCAGGCAGTCAACATATGGCTGACCTTCCATCCAGAAATACGGGTTGCGGCAGACGGTGAACGACTGCGCGCTGAAGTCTGTGATTTCGCTGAAGGGACCGGTCGTGACGGGATGTTCGTTGGTGTAGAGGGTCGGGTCTTCGATATCTTTCCAGATGTGTTCCGGCACGATGAACAGCCCGCCAAGCAGAATGTGCGCCAGCGAGTAGACATCGTTGAGGTGGAACACGACGGTGTAATCGTCAGTCGCTTCGGCGCTGTCGGTGAAAGCGCGGACGCCACCACGGTCGATCAATGCCGGGAATGCCTTGAGCATATTGAAAGTGAAGACCACGTCATTCGCCGTGAATGGCTCGCCATCGCTCCACTTGACGCCTTCGCGCAGGTGGACCGTGACCGATTTCAGGTCGTCCGAGTATTCGGAGCCGAGCGCCAGCCAGGGGGTCGGCGCGCCGCCATCGGCGATGTCATACAGAACGAGCTTGTCATAGATAATCTGAGTGACACCGTCTTCCGGCTGGGGCGAATACGGATTGAAGTTGCCAACCCACCCCGCGCTGTTGTCCTGGTTAACGACAACCGTACCACCGCGCGGAATCCCGTCATCCTGCGCATAGATGACGCCGAAACTGAGCACCATCGCCAGCGCGAGGACTACAAGAACTACAGAGGTATATCTCTTGGACATCTATTTTTCTCCTGATAGAAACTGACAGCATAGACATCAGGTTACCGAACAAAAGCGCCTAATTAGTCGATACAACCCCCCTCCTTCCTCTCCGCTTCATGCGATCCGGGCTGCACCGCAGGTACTGCGGACTACAAGGTGCGCCTGCAGCACGACGTGGTTCGTCGGCAGTGGCTCACCTTCAATCAAGCTAATTAAAAGCTGTGCTGCTGTCCGCCCCAGCAGATCGATGGGCTGGTGAACCGTCGTCAGCGGCGGATTGGTCGTCGCCGCGAAGGGCATATCGTCAAAACCGACGACGGCGACATCCTCAGGGATGCGTAAACCGGCTTTTAGGAGCGCTCTCATAACACCCAAAGCAATCATGTCGCTGCCGCAGAAAACTGCGTCGACACGGCGCTCAATCAGCGTATTCATGCCACTGAAGCCAGAGATTTCGTCGTAATTGCCGTTGACCACGAGCGCGAGATCGACCGCGCGACCGTTGTTCGTCAGCGCATCGCGGTAGCCGTCGAAGCGATCACGAGCGGAGCCGGTATTCAGTGGCCCGGTGACCATGCCGATGCGCTGGAAACCGAGCTTCACGAGATGCGTAACCGCCTCGCACGCTGCCGAGCGGTTGTCGACATCGACACACAACTGAACGTCCTGTTGCGGTGGTCCAACTAAAACGTGTGGGTACTGCGATGGAACGATGCGGCGGAGCAAGGGGTCGCTATCAACCGCCGAAGCCATAATGACCCCGTCGAATAATCCGTTGCTGAGGATTCGTTCGCAGTAACGTTCCTCTTCTTCTTCGGAGCTTTGACCAACCCAGAGCATGATGGCGTAGTTGCGTTCGTTGGCAGCGAGGGTGATACCCTGAATGAGCGCCGGGAAATAAGGGTCTGTGAATGTTTCAGCGAGCGCTATCGGCACCACAAGGCTGAGGACACGGGTCTGCCGGGTGACCAACGCACGCGCGGCGTTATTCGGTCGATAGTCGATGGCACGGATAGCGTCAAGCACGCGCTGGCGTGTACGTTCCCTGACGTTTGGCTGGTTGTTGATGACGCGCGAGACCGTCGATTTCGAAACACCAGCTAATTTTGCGATATCTTCCAAACCGTAATTCATCTTTTTTCCGTAATTGGGAACGTTCCCAATTTATCAGCAGTGTACTGAATATCCCTGAGAGTGTCAATCGGTTTTGTGCCATTTAACTGAAATGACCATTACAATTGTCCCATCTTTGGCATACTGGCATCGATCATGCCCTTCGTACAGCGCTTCACTCTATTCCTGTGCGGGACGCTCACCCTGCTGCTGGTGATGCTCGTCGTGATCGCGCGTACGGCACTGGCAGCCAGCGCCGGGGAAATCGCCTTCGAGAATGACCGCGAGCGCAACTGGGAAATCTTCCTGCTGGACATCCAGACGGGAGTCATCGTCAACCTGACGAACAATCCGGCGGACGACTATTCGCCCGCCTGGTCGCCTGATGGACAACAGCTTGCCTTCGTTTCCGACCGCGATACCGACAATCATCCCGAAATCCACATCATGGATATGGACGGCGGAAGCCTGCATCGGCTGCGGATGGACATGAACCTGTATGGCGACCCCACATGGACGGCAGACGGGCGCGCGCTGGTCGTGACGATTGGCTGGAAGCAGATTTTTCTGTTGGACATTGCAGGGGACGACCGCACCTGGCTGGGGGTCGGATTCGCGCCGCGTCTATCTGCTGACGGTCAGCGTTTAGTGTTCTACGACGACAGCGACGACAGCCTGAATTCGAACATCCAGATGCTTGACCGCAGCGACAACGAACTCGCCACGCTCACCACGCGCGCCACTCACGACTGGGATGCCGCGTGGTCGCCGGATGACCAGAAGCTGGTATTCGTTTCGTCGCGCGACGGCAGACCCGGCATCTATGTGATGAACACCGACGGCAGCGACATTCACGCCATCACGCGGGGCGGCTACGACCTCAGCCCAAGCTGGTCGCCCGACGGGAAACAGATCGTCTACTCATCCGGCACAAGGAACAACATGCGGTTGTACGTGGTCAGCGCCGACGGCGGCATTCCGCATCTGCTCACGAATATCGACGGCGACAGCCACGCGCCGGTCTGGCGACCGGGAACCGGTTAGGCGATGCCGAACTTCTCGATGACATCGCCCATGTCCGGGTGGTTACTGATGATCACCGACCGGTAAATCTCCCGACAAATTGCTGCAAAGACTACGCCTCGATCACCGGAAGCTGCGCCATCGCCGCTTCGATATCCGCCTGCGGGTATTCGTAGTCGGTGAGCGACCCATTCAGGTAGGCTTCATAAGCCGTCATATCGAAATGCCCATGCCCGCACAGGTTGAACAGGATCACCCGCTTCTCTCCGGCTTCGCGCGCGGCGATTGCCTCGCGGATGGCGGCGGCAATCGCGTGCGACGGCTCCGGCGCGGGGACGATGCCTTCGGTGTGGGCGAAGCGGATGGCGGCGTC
>JADLHH010000236.1 GCA_020848855.1 Anaerolineae bacterium
CATGATTCTGTTCGCGTGGGTGCTGCTGTATTTCGGCTGGCTGGGGCGCAACTGGGTCACGAGTATGCGCTACTTCCTGCCGGCGTACCCGGCGCTGGTGGTGCTGGCGGCGTGGGGCTTGGTTTCCCTGCTGCGCTACGCCAACGCCCGTATCTGGCGCAGGCGCTTCGCCGTCGCACTGCTCGCCCTCGTTGGCGTGTTTTCGCTGGTGTGGTCGGGCATGTTCACCAATATCTATCGCAACCTGCTGACGCGCGTGCAGGCGACCTACTGGGTTTGGGAGCACGTCCCCGGCGACTTTGCCATGCGCGTTGTCGGCTCTGGCGAAGCCGCGCCGATCATCAATATCGGCTTGCCCAATAACGGCATCGGCAGCCGCCAGGTGTACGACACCGACAATCTTGGCTCGGAGCATCCGTTCGCCGCGCCGGTCACCGGCAAGATTGACTCGCTGTACGTCGATTACATGGATGACCCCCAGCACGACGCCGAAGAAGAGAACATCTACTTCACCATCACACGGGTGAGCGACAACGTTCAGCTTGCCGATGCGCTGTACACCGGCGACCTGACGCATACCGATGACAGCACTCTGTTCGATGGCTATCTGGTTCGCTTCCCCGAATTCTCGGTGGAAGAAGGCGTCGAATACCAACTGAACGTCCTGATGATCAGCGGTGCGCCGGTCATGATCGGCAGCTTTTCGATCCCGGTGCAGCCAGATGCGCCGAGCGAAACTCCGCTAATCAATATCGGGCTGACGAATAACAACTACGGCGGCGACCGCGACGATCTCGTATCGCGGGTGACGCGATTTGATGCCGGTTTCATCGACAGCATGACGACATCCTTCACCGCGCCCGAAACCGGGACGGTCACCAGCGTTTACGCGCCGCATCTGGGCGACCCGAACGATGACCCGGAGCCAGAAGTACTGCGCCTGACGATATCTGCCGAAGATGGCACGCCGCTGGCGACGGGGATGCTCAACGCGAACCTGTTGCGCGATACCAGCAATATCCTCGGCGCGAGCTACGACATCCCGCTCGACCAGCCGCTGCCGGTGACGCAGGGCAAGCACTACAACTTCACCGTCGATCTCGTCTCCGGCGGCTCGGTGATCAGCGGCGGCTCGGTCTTCACGTGGGAAGGCGCGTGGGATGACCCGGTGCCATTCACCGTATGCGCGCTGCCGGTCGGCGTGACCGTCGAAGATAAGCCGCTGCCCGGCAGGTACATGGACGCCCGCGACTGCCCGCAGCGGATCGATGCCTGGTCGGGGCTGATCAACGGCTATCAGCAGGACATCGTCTACGAGGACGAGCCATCCAAGCGCGACCGCCTGCTGATGATCCTCGACAACAGCGACTACATCGTCATCACCAGCAACCGTTTCTACGACACGCTCTCGCGCAATCCCATCCGCTGGCCGATGACCAACCTGTACTACGAGAAGCTGTTCGCCGGCGAACTCGGCTACGATGTCGCGGCGACCTTCGACGAGACCTTCGAACTGGGACCGCTGCGCGTCAGCGACCAGTATCTGCCGACTTACAGCGGACCGAAGTGGCTCAACGAGTTCGAGTCCGAAGAAGCATTCAGCGTCTACGATCACCCGGCGGTGTTCATCCTGCAGAAACGGGCGGATTACGATGCGCAGGCAGTCCACGAGTTGCTGTACAGCGTGCCGCTGATGCGAATTAACGAAACGACGCTCAATAGCTGCCCGAAGGATTACCCGACGACGATGTATCCGCCTCCCTGCGACACGACGCTCGCCAGTGTGGCGACGATCAGTTCGCTGGAAGCGGCGAAAATGCCGACCGATCTCGAACTGACCGACGCCATGCGCGACCAGCAGTACGAGAACGGCACACGGTCAGAGCGCTTCGACGCGATCAGCATCGTCAATACCAGCCAGCCCGTCGGCGTGCTGGTGTGGTGGATGACCATTATGGTGTTCGGCTTCGCCGCTTACCCGCTGTTGTTCGTGGCGCTGCCATCGTTTGCTGACCGGGGCTACGGCTTAGCGAAATTCGCCGGCATGTTCCTGAGCGGGTGGGGCACGTGGTATCTCGCCAGCCTGCGGATTCCGGTGTGGTCGCAGGTGGGCATCGGCGCGGCGCTGCTGGTGCTGTTCCTGATCGGGCTGGCGCTGCTGTGGCGGCGGCGCGAGGAATTCGTCGATTACCTGCGCGAACACTGGAAGCGGCTGGTGATCATCGAGCTGATCACGCTGGTGGCGTTCCTGGTATTCCTGGGCGTGCGCCTGACCAACCCCGACCTGTGGCACCCGACTTTCGGCGGCGAAAAGCCGATGGACTTCGCCTACTTCAACGGCGTGCTGCGCAGCACCATCTTCCCGCCTCTCGACCCCTGGTTCACGGGCGGGTACATCAATTACTACTATTTCGGCTTCGTCATCGTCGGGACGCCGGTACTGCTTCTGAAGATGTTCCCGTCGTTCGCTTATAACCTGATTCTGCCGACCCTGTTCGCCCTGACGGGTATCGCCGCGTTTTCGGTGGCGTTTACGCTGGTCAACACGCTCCACGAGCGCCGGGTTACGCAGACCGAGCAGGGCGTGTTGAGCCGGGCGCGGCGGCTGGGCAACCCGTGGACGGCGGGTATCGCCGCGCTGATGCTGGCGGTCGTGCTCGGTAATCTCGATACGACGCGCGTGTTCTTCAGCGGCATCGCGCGGGCGGGTGGCTACAGCCAGCCGACCGGGCTGTCCAATTATCTGATCGAGCAGTACACCACTACCAACGGCGCTGCCCCGGACGACGCGACGCGGGCGCAGATTTTCGACCAGGCGAGCAATCCCAGCGTCGTCGACCGCCTGAGCTACGAGCTGAATAATTCGATTGAGCTGGTCTCCAGCCTCGGTAACGGCTTATCCCGGCTGATCAGCGGGCAGGAAGTGTACATCAGCCCGGAGCGCTGGTTCTGGGGACCGACGCGCGTGCTGGCAGAGACACCCGGCGTCGAAGGCAGCGCCATCAACGAGATGCCGATTTTCACGTACATCTACGGCGACCTGCACGCGCATATGATCGCCATGCCGATGCAGTTGGCGGTCGTGGCGCTGGTGCTCAACGAAATTCTGATGGCGGGCAGCAGCCGGCGCCGGCGCTGGCAGTTGCTGCTCGGCGCGGTGCTGCTGGGCATGTACGTTGGGCTGCTGCGCGCCACCAACACCTGGGACTGGATCACATACATGCTGTTCGGCGTGGTCGGCTTGGGCTTCGCCTGGTGGCTGGCAGATTCCGCCCATTTCACCCGCCGCCGCGTCATCGATCTGGCATGGTACGTCGGCAGCTTCCTGATCGCCAGCTTTGTGGCGGTGCTGCCGTATTCGATGTGGTTCGCCACGTCGTACACCAGCGTGCGCCCCTGGACGGATGGCAAGACGCCGGTCTGGGCATATCTGGACATCCACGGCTTGTTCATCTTCCTGGTCGTCTCGCTGCTGGTATGGGACACCGGGCGCTGGCTGCGCGGAATCTACGTACGGGCGCTGCGCGGCACGTTCACGCTGCTGGCGCTGGGGCTGCTGCTGGTGCTTGGTCTGGTGCTGGCGGCGGTCGCGCTTTCTGCAGCCAGTTATCAGGTGACGCTGATCGCGCTGCCGCTGCTGGTGTGGATCGCGGTGCTGTTCTTCCGCGCCGGGCAGTCGCGCACCATGCAGTTCGTCCTGCTGGTCGCCGGGCTGGCTCTGTGCCTGACGCTCGGCGTCGAATACGTCGTGCTCGAGGGTGACATCGGGCGGCAGAACACGGTCTTCAAGTTCTACATTCAGGCGTGGCTGCTGCTGAGCGTCGTCGGCGGCACGGCGTTTGCCTGGCTGATCGGCGACGCGGGGCGCTGGAAGGGCACGCTGCGCGGCGTCTGGACGTTCCTGGCGGTTATGCTGATCGGCATCGCCGCGCTGTTCCCGATCATGGCGGTGCGCGGCAAGGCGGCGTTCCGCTTCGACATCCCGCAGCCGCTTCAGGAACAGGGGATGACCTCGATTCCGCTGACGCTCGACGGCATGGACTTCATGACCTACGCCCAGCAGTATGAAGGCGACAGCGACCTGATTAACTCGATCCCCGGTCTCGCGCCGTTCCCGCTGAGCGAAGACTATGCCATGATTCGTTGGCTGCAATCCAGCGTGCGCGGCACGCCGACCATCATCGAGGGCATGAGCCAGGACCCGCAGTACAAATGGGACAGCCGCATTTCGATTTACACCGGGCTGCCGACCGTGCTCGGCTGGAACTGGCATCAGCGCCAGCAGCGCGCGCTGGAGCCGCTGGGGCGGCTGGTGGACAGCCGCAACGCCAACGTCAACGCCTTCTACCAGACGACTAGCATCGGCTCGGCGTGGGACATCATCCAGTACTACCACGTCCGCTACGTGATCGTCGGGCGGCTGGAGCAGGCATACTACCGCCCTGAAGGGCTGGCGAAATTCGACGCGATGGTGCAAGAAGGGCTGCTGCAAATCGCCTTCCAGGCGGGCAATTCGACCATTTACCGCGTGAACCCGGACGCGACCATCGTGGAACAGGGGTAACGCTGTGCTCATCGACTGGCTCTCGCGCGAAGGTGGGTTCGTCCTAAGCTGGTGGCTGCTGGTCACGCTGGCGGGCGCTGCCGCGCTGCCGCTGTGCCTGCGCCTGCTCGGCGGGCTGCCGGATCGCGGGTACACGCTGGCGCGGGCTGCCGGGCTGCTGCTGGTCGGCTTTGTGTTCTGGCTGCTGGCGAGCCTCGGCTTTTTGCGCAACACCACCGACAGCATGGCGCTGGCATGGCTGATTGTGCTGATCGCCGGGCTGGCGCTATATTTCGGCACGGGCGGCGAACGGATTGACCTGCGGGCGTGGTGGCGCGACAACAGCCGCGTGGTGATTGTTGGCGAGATCGTGTTCTTCGTGCTGCTGTTCGGCTGGGCGATCTATCGCGCATACCAGAACAATCTCTCCGGCACCGAAAAGCCGATGGAACTGGCATTCCTGAGCGCGACCATGCGCAGCGAAGTATTTCCACCTGCCGATCCCTGGCTGTCGGGCTACGCCATCAGCTACTACTACTTCGGCTACGTCATCATGGCGATGCTCTCGATGCTGAGCGGCGTCGCCAGCACCGTCGGCTTCAACCTGACCAATGCGCTGCTGCTGGCGCTGGCGGGCTTGGGCGCGTTCGGCGTTGTCTATAATCTCGTCCGTTCACGCGATCTATCCGCTGTAACTCGGCGGGCTGCGCTGCTGGTCGGGCTGCTCGGTATGGTGCTGGTCGTCTTTTTCAGCAATTTCGAGATGGTCTTCGTCGAAATTCCTTACCAGACGCGGACGGCGACCGAAGGCTATCTGAGCCTGTGGGAAGTCAACGGTCGGCAAACGCCGATGCAAGGCGAGGGCGGCGATTCGACGCAGTGGTCGTACTGGTGGTGGTGGAACGGGGCGCGCGTCATGAGCGACCGCAACCTCGACGGCAGCCACACCGAAGTGATCGACGAGTTCCCCGGCTTCAGCTTCCTGCTGTCGGACAATCATCCGCATGTGCTGGCGCTGCCGTTCACGACGCTGGCGCTGGGCTTGGCGCTCAACATCCTGCTGCGGAAGCGTTCGCCCAACCGCTACGAGATCGTCTTCTACAGCCTGGTCTTCGGCGGGTTGGTCTTCCTGAATACGTGGGACGGTCCCACCTATCTGGTGGTGATGGTGGCGGCAGAAGCGCTCCGCCGTCTGATGCAGGCGGGTCGGCTGCGCGGCGGCGACTGGGTCGCGGTGGCGATGATGGGCATGGAGATCGCCGTGCTGGGGGTGATCTTCTACCTGCCATTCCTGGCGGCGTTCCGGTCGCAGGCGGCGGGCATTGCTCCCAACCTGCCCAACCCAACCATGCCGGGGCAGTTCTTCCTGATGTGGGGTCCGTTCCTGCTGCTGGTCGCGCCGTTCCTCGGCGTCGAGGCGTGGCGGGCGGGGGCGCGCATGAACTGGGGCTTCGGCATCCGGCTCGGCGTGCTGATCGTCGTGGGCTTGCTCACCCTGATGATCGTCCTGACGGCGGTTGGCTATTTCGTGCCGTCGCTGCGCGGAGATGTCGAGAACTTCGTCATGAGCAACGGCGGCTGGGGCACGGTCATCGCGGCGGTATTCGCCAAACGCATCGCCTATCTGCCGACCGTTCTGGTGCTGATGCTGGGGTTGATCCTCGTCACCGGGCGGCTGTTCGCGCGCCGGGCGGCGAACCTCGACAGCGAGCCAGCCGCGAATGATCCGCCGTCGACCGGCTTCGCGCTGCTGCTGGTGGCGGCGGCGCTGATGCTGATCCTCGTACCGGAGTTCGTGTACCTGCGCGACAATTTCGGCGGGCGCATGAACACGATCTTCAAGTTCTACTATCAGGCGTGGGTGATGCTTGGTATCGCCGGGGCGTATGGCGTCTACGCCGTGTTCGCGGGCAGGCAAATCGCGCCGGTCGGTGTGCGGGCGGTGTATGCCGGGCTGGCGGTCACGGTGGTGATCGCCGGGCTGCTCTATCCCATCTACGGGATACAGACGCGCATGTTCATCGAGACGGGACGGACTACCGACAGCGGCGCGCTCGTCACGCTGGATGGCGGCGGCTCGATCAGCGGGGCGGACGACTACGCCGCGTCGCTGTGCCTCGGCAATCTGGTGAAAGGAACCGACGCCGTGATCGCCTCGGCGGTCAGTCACTCGTATGACTGGCCCGCTGGTGTCGTCAGCACCTACACCGGCATCCCGACGCTGTTCAACTGGCCTGGTCACGAGGGGCAGTGGCGCGGCTCGACCTATAACGAAGTCGTTGGCACGCGCGAGGCGGACATCAACCGGCTGTACACGGACCCGACCTGGACTACGGCGCGCGCGGTCATCGAGCAGTACGGGATCGACTACATCGTGTTTGGCGCGAAGGAGCGCAGCCTCTATCGAAATTCCGAGGAGGAGAAATTCCTCGATAATCTGGAGATCGCCTGTGAAGCCGGCAGCACGCGCATTTACAAAGTGCCGGATGTCGAGCTGGCGCAGGCGGGGTAAAGGATGGACACGCCGTTGGACATGCAGTTGGATATGCCCATGCCCCGGTCGGAACGCGCCAGCGCGCCGCCGCGAGTCGTCGTCAGTGTCGAGTTAGTCGCCTACTGCGTGCTGCTGGCGCTGGCGCTGGTGCTGCGGCTGGCGGAACTCGACAGCACGCCGATCATGGCGTCGGAGACGCACAATGCGCTGGCGGCGTGGCGCGTGATCATGCCCAACGCCCCCGGCGAGCCGCTGATCGCGTCCAGCGCGCTGCTGTTCGCGCTGCAAAGCGTGAGCTTCTCGCTGCTCGGCTCGTCGGAAATCGCCGCGCGCTTGATGACGGCGCTGGGCGGCGCGGCGCTCGTGCTAACGCCGGCGCTGTTCCGTCCGCTGCTCGGCTCGACGCGGGCGCTGCTGGTCAGCCTGATGCTGGCGTTCTCGCCGACGCTGCTGCTTGCCTCGCGTGCCAGCAGCCCGGATGTGTGGGCGCTGCTGTTGGCGGCGCTGGGGCTGGCGGCGCTGGCGCGAGCGTACACCGGGCAGAACCGCGCGGCGGCGCTGGCAGTTGTCCTGTTCGCCTCGGCATTCTTCCTCACCGGTGCGGGCGGCATGGCGCTGATGCTGATCGTTGCGCTGGCGGGAGCGCTCGCGTGGCTTTGGCGGCGAAATACGCTCGTGATGACTGAAGACGAAACTTTGGATCGAGCCAGCCCGTTCGACGCGGTTCGCGGGTCGCTTGGGCTGGCGCTGCCGCTGGCGGCTCTGGTCGTGCTGGCGGTCAGCACCGGGCTGATGCTGTACCCGGCGGGGTTGAGTGCGGTTGGCGAAGCGGTGGGCGGAGCGATTCGCGCGGTGGCGCATCCGAGCGGCATCAGCGGCTATGCGACGCTGGTCAGCCTGTTTTACGAGCCGTTCCTGTGGCTGCTGGCGGTTATTGGCTTGCTGGCGCGCCGCGAGCGCCTGACCACGCTCGACATTTTTCTGGCGGCGTGGGCTGTGCTGGCGGTGATCGTCACGCTGTTTTTCGGCGATAACCTGCCGGATCATGCGCTGTGGCTGCTCGCGCCGCTGGCGGGGCTGGCGTCGCACGCGCTGCTGTGGGCGCTGGCATCGGGCAGAAAACGGATCGGTGATCTGGACGTGCCGACGTGGGCGCGCTGGCTGATCGCCATCTGCACGGTCGGCGTGATCGCGGTCTTCAGCATGGCGTTTCATTCGCTGGCGCGCTCGCTGGTCGAAGCGCCGCAAGGCGGGCTGACCCTGTTCTCGCCCCAGCCGCAGAGCATCGTCCTGCTGCTGGTCTCGATCATGTTTCTGGTGATCGGCTTCTTCCTGTTCGCCAGCCTGTGGGGCGGGCGCACGTCGTGGCAGGGGATCATCCTGGGGCTGGCGCTGTTCGGCATGTTCACGTCGCTGGGGCGCGGCTGGCACGCGGCGTTTTTCGAGGCGGATAGTCCGGTCGAGTTCTGGCATACCGACGCGACCAGCGAACAGACGGCGCTCCTGAGCCGCACGCTGCGCGATGTGACCGACCGGCTGTCGCGCGGCTTCCCGCTGATGCCGATCTCGGTGATCGCGCCGCAGGATGGCGTCGTTGCCTGGCTGCTGCGCGACTTTGAAGCAGCGAAGTACATCCAGAATGCGGACGATGCGCTCGGCGCGCAGGTGATTCTGGCTCTGAGGACGGTCGAATCCGAGGGATTGGACGCGGCATATCTGGGCGAGCGCTTCACGATCAGCCGGTCGTGGGACGCTTCGAGCATGACTGCGCTCGACTTTCCGGCGTGGTGGACGCAGCGGCGCGTGCGCACCCCCTGGATGAGCGCCGATGAAGTGGTGCTGTGGCTGCGCGCTGACGTGTATCAGGGCGTTGATCCGACATCGGGGTGAGAAATTCGTGCCGAACCCGTGTACAATGTCCGGCAGCATACACGAAGGGTGACAATGCCTGACGGCGACCTCGATACCAACATCGCCCGCTGCCTGACCAACGATCAGGCGGGTTACGACGCGCTGTACGACCAGTTCGCGGCGGCGGTTTACCGTCTGTGTTACAGCCTGCTGCTGAACCGCGAAGATGCCGAAGATGTGACGCAGGAGTCGTTCGTTTACGCCTTCCGAAACCTGCACCGCTTCAATCCGCAGCGCGCGTCGCTCAAAACCTGGCTGTTCACGATTGCCATCTGCCGCTGCCGCAATATGTACCGACGCAGCCGCGCGCCGCTGACCGACTTCAGCCAGCTTCTGCACCTGATTGGCTCGAAGGCGGACGCGCCGGAAGCGATGTTCGCTCACCAGACGGCGCAGGACGCCGTCGAACAGGCGCTGCGCCGGCTCTCGCCGCGCCTGCGCGAATCGATTGTGCTGCGTTATGGTCATGGGCTGACTTACCGCGAGATGGCGGAAATCATGGGCTGCCCGCAGAAAACCGCCGAAAGCCGCGTTCGCCTGGCTCATGAGGCGCTGCGCGGTCTGCTGCACGGTGAAGATTTGCTGGAAGAGTTAGCGAGTATCTAGGGATGGGCACTACCTGTCGTCAATGCCGGGCGCTGCTGCCCGGTTATATCCATCGGGAGCTGTCTCCCAGGCAGCGGGCGCGCGTCTCGCGTCACATGAGCGCCTGCGCCGAATGTTACGCAGTCTACGCCGCGCAGCGCCAGCTTGTGCAGGAACTGGCAGCGAGCGTGCCGCGTATCGGCAGCGGCGCGCCGCGTCTCGACAAAATGCGGGCAGCGGTCATGGCGGAAATGGCTGCGCCGCCGCGCCCGAAACGCCGCGTGAATCAGGCGCGCTACAGCGTGGTCGCGCTGGCGCTGGTTGTCGCCGTGCTGCTGCCCTGGTCAATGCGCGCGCACTCGTTCTCGCTGCCGACGCTCCCGCAGCCCGAAGCCGTCACGCCGCAGGGCACGGCGGTTGTCGCCATCATGCCGACCGAAGCCGCGACGCTCACCGCGACGCTGCAATCGAACTATGCCCCCGCGCCGGGCGCCACCGAAACACCCTAGAGGAACTTATGGCAACCACCTTTTCCGAAAACTGCCCGCGTGAAGCCCCGGACTTGATAAACCGCCTGCTGGCGCGCGTCTACACCACCAACTGGGAAGCAGTCGCCTATTTCGTGATCTTCGTGCTGGCGATTGTGACGCGCTTCGTCAATCTGGGCGCGCGCGTGATGAGCCACGACGAAAGCCTGCACACGTATTATTCGTGGCGGCTGGAGACGGCGGGTGATTACCAGCATACGCCGCTGATGCACGGACCGATCCTGTTCCACATCACGGCGCTGTCGTACTTCCTGTTCGGCGACAGCGACTTCACGGCGCGCATCTACCCGGCGGTGCTGGGCGTGTTCCTGGTAATGGCGCCGCTGCTGTTCCGGCGCTGGTTGGGGCGTTGGGGCGCGCTGCTGGCGTCGGTGATGATGCTTGTTTCGCCGCTGCTGATGTACTACGAGCGCTACATCCGTGAAGATATTCCGGCGATCACGGCGGCGGTGCTGATGGCATACGCCATCTTCATGTACGTCGACGGTCCCCAACGATTACGACGAAGGGCACGCTGGCTGTACCTGCTCGCCGGGTCGATGCTGTGGTGTCTGGGTTCGAAGGAATCGGCGTTTATCTATATCGCCATCTTCGGCAGCATTGTCACCCTGTACGGGGTGGTGCGGCTGTTCCAGCACTGGCGTCGCCAGCCGAGCCTGCGCCTGTTCCGGTTCCTGACCATCAGTGTGCTGGTGGGCGGGGTGACCGCGCTGGCGATGTACGTGGTCTTCAGCATCTCGCTCTCGAATTATGGCAACCTCACCGACCGGATGAATTACATCGGGCAGCAGGTAAC
>JADLHH010000237.1 GCA_020848855.1 Anaerolineae bacterium
CCGGTGGTTTTGCGAAAGTCGAATGGACGGGCATCGTCAACTACGTCAACGGTCAAGACCTGACGACGCAGTTGGACAACATCGCCGCTGCACAAGCGGAAGCACTGGGTGGAAGCGCAGCTACGCCTGAAGCGACCGAAGCAAGCAGCTAAACTCAGCTTTTCCAAGGTCCTCATCTCGCGCCAAAGCGGTGCGGGATGAGGACAATTCTTACCTAAAACCAGCGACTCGCACCCCCAACGCCAAGAATACGTGGGAGACTTTTGAAAAGAGGGTTTTTTATGGCTGTCTTACCGAACACCAGTGCGCCACCTCGCAAAAAAAGCTCGGCAGCCGATGTGCCACAAATTATGAAGCAGGGGCGCTGGACGCCCTGGTTCTACCTCGCGCCTGCCCTGATCGTGATGTTCACGTTCATCGTCTATCCGACCATCAACACCATTTTTCTTAGCATACGCAATACGAACGGTTCAGACTGGGCAACGGCTGCATGTACTGCGGGACAGCCCTGCTGGGGCATTTTCGAGAACTTCCGCTATGCCCTCACTTCCGATGTGATGCGAACCGCTTTTCTCAATAACCTAACGTGGATCATTTTCATGGTGAGCGGCTGCGTGCTTTTCGGGCTGCTGATCGCCCTGCTCGCCAACCAGGTCAAGTACGAGGCGATTGCCAAGTCGATCATCTTCCTGCCGATGGCGATTTCATTCGTAGGGGCAGGCGTCATCTGGAAATTCGTCTACAACTACAACCCCGGCACGTCACAGATGGGCTTGCTGAACGCGCTGGTGGTTGGGCTGGGGGGACAGCCGGTTTCGTGGCTGACAACGCCGCAGGTAAACACGATTGCGCTGATCCTCGTCGGGGTGTGGATGTCGACCGGCTTCTGCATGACGATCATTTCGGCGGCGATCAAGAATGTGCCAGCGGATATTATGGAAGCGGCGCGGGTGGACGGCGCGAACAGCTTCCAATCCTTTCGAAACGTGACGCTGCCGACGATTCTGCCGACGCTGACAGTGGTGACGACGACGATGATCATCAACGTGCTGAAAATCTTCGACATCGTGTACGTGATGACAGGCGGCTTGTACGGCACGGAAGTGATCGCCAATCGCATGTACCTAGAGCAGTATTCGAGCTTCAACACGGGGCGCGCCGCCGCGATTGCAGTCGTGCTGATCGTCGTCGTGCTGCCCGCCATGTACATCAACATTCGGCGCTTCCGCGCAGAAGCGGGAGCACGATAATGGGCAACTTACGACTGAATTTCGGCAAGCTGCCGGTTCACCTTCTGCTGATCGGGCTGTGCGTGGTGTGGCTGGTGCCGACGATTGGCTTGCTGATCACCTCGATTCGCCCGGTGCAGGACGTGAATACGACGGGCTGGTGGCAGGCGCTTGAACCGCCAGCGGGAACCGCAGAATTCGCCCAGAGCTGCGCGGGCTGTCATGGCGGCGACGGCAAGGCGCTGGCGAATGCCGATTTGACCAACCCGGAACTGATCGGCGGCTTCCGGCGCTCGATACAACTGCTGGCGACGCTGCGCGAGGACATCAACGGGCAGCCGCACATGGGCGATATTCCCGTGCCGGACAATGATACGGCGGCGACGATTGCGACTTACCTGCGGCGGATTTCGGGGATTGACGCGCGCCCGGTGTTCACGCTGAACAACTATATCGACGCAATGGTAGGCTACCGGGGCACGAACAATTACGTGGACGACTGTGCCGCTGGCACCCAGTCCGCAGAACTGCGGTGCGACAGCAGCGACCTTTCCAACCCGCGTGGGATGGCACAATCGTTCATCAATACGCTGATTGTGACGATACCGGCGACGATTCTGCCGATTATCTTCGCGGCGTTCGCGGCATACGCGATGTCGTGGATGCACTTTCGCGGGCGGTTCTGGCTGTTCGCGCTGCTGGTGGGGATGCAGATCGTGCCGCTGCAAATGACGCTGATCCCGATTTCAAAGCTGTATGCACAGGTAGGCTTGAACGGCACGTTCGTGGGCATCTGGCTGTTCCACACGGGGTTCGGGCTGCCTTACGCCATTTACCTGACCCGGAACTTCCTCGGCGCGCTGCCGAACGAACTGTTCGAGGCGAGCTACATGGACGGCGCGAACCACTGGCAGGTGTTCTGGAAAATCGCGCTGCCGCTTTCGGTTCCAGCGCTGGCTTCGCTGGGGATTTTCCAATTCCTGTGGATTTGGAATGACCTGCTGGTGGCGCTGGTGTTCCTGGGCGGGCAGCACCCGGTGCTGACGTACCAGATTAGCACGCTGGTGTCGTCGCTCGGCGCGGGCTGGCACCTGCTCACCGCTGCCGCGTTCATTTCGATGCTGCTGCCGATGATCGTGTTCTTCTCGATGCAGCGCTTCTTCGTGCGCGGGCTGCTGGCTGGCTCGGTGAAGGGGTAGCGAGAAGCTACGTTTGCAATTCAGCAAAACACCCGTGCATTCGACGTGGAATGCATGGGTGTTTTGCCTCGCGCCATTTTACTATCCGCAAACACGAA
>JADLHH010000238.1 GCA_020848855.1 Anaerolineae bacterium
GCGTGCTCGACAAGCTGGCGATGGTCTTCGGGCAGATGAACGAGCCGCCCGGCGTGCGCCTGCGCGTAGCGCTTTCCGGCTTGACGATGGCGGAACACTTCCGCGATGAAGGGCGCGACGTGCTGCTGTTCATCGACAATATTTTCCGTTACTCGCTGGCGGGCGCGGAAGTGTCGGCGCTGCTCGGACGTATGCCTTCGGCGGTCGGTTACCAGCCGACGCTGGCGGACGAGATGGGGCAGCTTCAGGAGCGCATCACCTCGACGCAGACCGGCTCGATCACGTCGATGCAGGCGGTGTACGTGCCCGCCGACGACTACTCCGACCCGGCGCCTGTAGCGGTGTTCACGCATCTCGACGGCACGATTTCGCTGGAACGCTCGATTGCGGCGCGCGCGCTGTTCCCGGCGGTCGATCCGCTGGCGAGCACCAGCAAAATCCTCGACCCGCTGATCATCGGCGAAGATCACTACAACACGGCACGGCAGGTGCAGCAGGTGCTCCAACGCTATAAAGACCTGCAGGACATCATCGCCATCCTCGGCATCGACGAGCTTTCCGACGACGACAAGCTGTTGGTGGCGCGTGCCCGTAAGATCGAAATGTTCCTCAGCCAGCCGATGAAGGTTGCGGAACAGTTTACCGGGCGCGAGGGCAAGTATGTGCGCATCAAGGACACGATTCGCGGCTTCCGCATGATCCTTGACGGCGAAGTCGATCATATCGCCGAGCAGCACTTCTACATGGCGGGACCCATCGAGGACGTGCTGGCTCGTCACGAAGAAGCCGAAAAGGCGGGCTAAACCATGCCTATCTCTGTCGAGATTGTCACGCAGGAAAAGGTCATCTTTTCCGAGCCGGAAGCCGATATGGTGGTCATCCCCGGCTCGGAGGGCGAAATGGGCGTGCTGCCGCGTCACGCGCCCGTGCTGACGACGCTCGCTTACGGCGAGTTGATTGTCCGCAAGGGGCGGGCGCAGGAAAGCTTCGCCGTCTATGGCGGCGTGGTCGATATTCGCCCGGATCGCGTCGTCGTGCTGGCTGATCTGGCGGAATCGTCCTACGAAATCGATGCCGATGCCGTTGCAGCCGCGCGCGAACGCGCCGCGCAGATGATGGAGCAGGGTGTCGCGCCGGAGCAGAACCGCGAGGCGGCGCTGGCGCTGCGCCGGGCGGAACTGGCGCTCAAGGTGCAGCGCAAGGTGCAGTCACGCGGCAGCGCCGTGATGCGCATCGTCGAAGACGAGAACAATAACGAATAGCGTCGGCTGACTATCAGCCAACGCCCATACAACGCCCGGTCGATTCTCCCCGTCCGGGCGTTGTGCTGCATGGTATAATGGCGCGTTAACGTCGCGGTTCGTGGCGGGATTGCCGCCAGAGAAGCTGCCACCAATGGGAATGTTTGACAAACGACTGGGGGTTGATCTCGGAACGATCAACGTCCTGATATACGAAAACGAGCAGATCGTTCTTCAGGAGCCGGCGCTGGTTGCACTGACGGTCGAGGAAGAGCGAATTGTCGAAATCGGGCAGCCCGCCCGCGAAATGCTGGGGCGCGTCGATGAAGAAGATATTCAGGTGATCCGCCCGCTGCAGAACGGTGTCATCGCCGACTACGAAGTGACTGAAGCGATGCTGCGTCACTTCTTCGGCAAGGTTGCCGGGCGCGTGCGCCTGTTCAAGCCGACGGTGATGATCTCCGTGCCCTACGGCGTCACCAGTGTCGAAAAGCGCGCTGTCCACGAGGCGGCACTGGCGGCGGGCGCGCGCGAAGCCTTCCTCATCTGGGAGCCACTGGCGGCGGCGATTGGCGCTGGACTGCCGGTCGGCACGCCGGCGGGCGATATGGTCGTCAACATCGGCGGCGGAATCACCGAAGCGGCGGTGCTGACCATGAACAACATCGTCCGCGCCGAAAGTGGGCGTATCGGCGGGCTGCGCATCGACGATGCGATTGTCAGCTACGTGCGGCGCAAGTACAACCTGACCATCGGGCAGCCGACCGCCGAATCGGTCAAGATTCAGGTCGGGGCGGCGGTTCCGCTCAACGATGAAATGTCGATGGAGCTTCAGGGGCGCGACAATGTCAGCGGGCTGCCGCGCACGATTTCGATCAGCACCGGTGAAATTGTCGAGGCGATTGACGAGCCGCTCCGCGAGATCGCCGGGGTGGTGCGCGGCGTGCTCGGCAATACACCGCCGGAACTGGCGTCGGACATCATCGACCGGGGCATTGTGCTGACGGGCGGCGGTGCGCTGCTGCGCGGGCTGGACCAGTACCTGACGCGCGAAACCGGCGTGCCGGTGTACCGTGCCGACAATGCGATGATTGCGGTGGCGGTCGGCGCAGGGCGCGCGCTGAACGATCCGGCTATTCTGCGCCGGATCGCCCAGGGTGTTTAGTGACTAGGTGAGGTAGTACGTCATCCGCTGCAGGTGGATGACTGGATCGATGTACTGAACGTGAACATCGTCCGGCGCGTTCAGGTTGATCGGAGCGTAATTGAGGATCGCGCGGATACCCGCGTCAATCAGCATATTGGCGACCCCCTGTGCGCTCTCAGCCGGGACCGCGATCATGGCGATCTTGATGTCATTCTCGGCGATGATGTGAGCTATGTCCTCAACCGGGCGGATGACGAACGCGCCGACACGCTTGCCGATTTTGTCCGGGGCGCTGTCGAACACGTAGGCAATATGAAATCCGCGCTCCGCAAAGCCCCGATAGCGCGCGACCGCGCTGCCGAGGTCGCCAGCGCCGACCAGCGCCACGCGCCAGTCGCGCTCGACCTTCAGCACCTGCCGAAGCTGGTCCTTGAGAAACCCGATCTTATAGCCGGTTCCCTGTTTCCCGAAGCCGCCGAAATGAGACAGGTCTTTGCGTATCTGAGCTGAGCTGATGCCGAGGCGCTTGCCGAGTTCGTGCGACGACGTGACCTCCTGCCCTTCCTGAGACAGTCGTTCCAGCGCGCGCAAATATATCGGCAGACGGCTAATGACAATGTCTGGGATAGTGGACGGCATAGGGTCTCCTGCCAGCCGAATTCTGTTTGTGAAAGAAGCCACATCTAATGTTACCATCATGCTTTGCTTCACGCCAGCTTAATAGTGGAAATGTTCACACATTTAACACCATTTGCTTAGACAAAAATGCACAGCCAGAGCCGGCGCAAAAGCAGATGCTGTATCCGGCAGCAAAGGCTTGATGATTCCAGTATCGTTCGGAATGCGGGACATGGTTTTCATCTCCGCTGGTTCACTTGTATTGCCAGGTTTCCCGGCGGGGCGCGCAGCCTTTCGATCGCGTGATACAATTGTTGCAGCGAGACGATCTCGCTACAATTAGCTGAAACACAGGGGCAACCGCATGGCGGCAGACGGCAGCACCGAGTTGCTGTTAGAGTCAGTTCACCACAGTATGCTTGACGGCTTGGGACAGCTTTCCGACTACTTCGGCTTCGGCAAAGTAGTCGGGCAGATTTATGGCGCCGTGCTCCTGAGCGACCGCCCCCTATGCCTCGACGACCTGGTCGAGCGGCTCGATATTTCCAAAGCCAATGCCAGCATGAACATGCACTCACTGGAGACCCTGGGGATGGTTCGCCAGGTGTGGGTGCGCGGAACCAGCGGGCGGCGCAAGTTCTATGAAGCTGAAACCGACTTCTGGCAGATCATCGCCAACATCCTCAAAGGACGCGAAATGCGCGATGTGGATCGCGCAATCGGCGTCATGGAAGACAACATCCAGCGCCTGACCGCCGAAATGCAGGCGATGGAAGATGGTGACCGGGAACTAGCGCAGCTTTACGTCGAGCGAATCAAGCAGATGCAAAGCCTGTTTCAGTTCGCGCAGATCATGATCGTGACGATTCTCGCGCGCGTGACCGAGCTGGACTCCGGCGAAGTGCCGCATATCGACATCGAATAAGCGCGCAAGATTGCCCTTGCCGCCACCCCGCCGGGTGCCTATAATCCTGGGCGCGGGGGAGTGGCGGAATTGGCAGACGCGCATGACTTAGGATCATGTCTCTCACGAGGTGAGGGTTCGAGTCCCTCCTTCCCCAAGCATCCCAAATCACAAATTGTCAGCGACAGAACCGTTTTAGCCTACGAGTCTTTCGCCTCTTGCGCTGGCTCCTTCGGTTTCACCTTCGTGAATACGATCGGGCTGCCGGTTGGCTCCAGCGGAATTTCGAGGCTGCAGATTTGCCCCTTCGTGTCGGTGTGGAAGACGGTTTTCAGCCGGGCTTCGAGCATGTTGTTGACCATATCGAACACGTCGTAGTGGTAGTGTTCGAGCTTCGCCGGAAGGTGGTTATACGTCCCTTCCAGCGTCCCATCGCCTTTCAGGGAAATGGTGAGGATGCCGTAACCGGGGTTCTCGTAATCGCCGACATAGGCTTCTAGTGGATGTGACGGCTGCGTTCCGACGATGCGATCCTCGTCTGCCTTCGCCTCGGCTTCTTTCGCCATCGCCTTCATTTTGTCGGCGAAGTCCCTGAAATGGGCGTTCCAGTCGTATGCTTCCGCGCCGATTAGGCGGTCGTATAACTCGTGTGTCACCACGTGCGGAAGTTGGTTGCCGTTCAGATTGGTGAGGACGACCATACCGGCGTTGATGCCGGGTATGAACGACACCAGCGCCGAGAAACCGTCGATATTGCCGCCGTGATGCAGCATCACCTGTTTGTGGTACGGGTTGATGAACCAGCCCAGCCCGTAGCTGATCAGCTTGACACCGAAAACCTGCTCCCAGAGCGGGTCGGCAACCACCATCTGCGAAGAATGAAGCTCTCGCATGTTGGCTTCGGACACGACCGTCTGCTCGCCCACTTTGCCGTTGTGGAGCTGCAGCCTGACCCACTCGATCATGTCGACCAGATTCGAGTTGATCGATCCGGCGGGACCGACCGTCGTGATGTTGCGGAAGCCGATCAGCTTGACGACATCATCCTTTTCGCTGTAGGGCAGGGCATAGTCGTCCACCTGCTGGGATTCATCGACCGAGAACTGGCTGTGTGTCATGCCCAGCGGCTTGAAGATGCGTTCGCGCACGACATCTTCCCACGTCGAACCTTCGACAAAGCCCGCCAGATAGCCTGCCGTCATGTACATGAGGTTCTGGTACTGGAAGTAGGTACGAAAGTCGCGGGTTGGCTCCAGATAGCGCACGCGCTCCAGCAGTTCCGCGCGTGTTGCCGACGCGTTGTACCACGACAAATCATGCCGCGGCAGCCCGGAGCGATGGCAGAGCAGGTCGCGTGGGGTCATGCGCTCGCTGGCGAAATCGTCCTTCATCCTGAAGTGGGGCAGGTATTCCCGCACGGGTTTATCCCATTCGAGCTTGCCGTCGTCGACTGCGATTGCCACCGAAGCTGCCGTGAAGGCTTTTGACGACGAGCCGATGGCGAAGATCGTGTTCGGCGTGACGGGCAGGTTGGCTTCGACATTGCGGTGCCCGAAGCCCTGGCAGAAAATGACCTCATCGTCTTTGATGACGGCGACGGCGACGCCGGGAACCTTCCATGCTGCCCGCTTTTCTTCGACGTAGTCGGCAAAACCCTGCAAGGTGTCCAACAGATTTGCTCCTTAGTTCGTCCGTAAAGGCATATTACTTGCGCGCGCTGCGGGGGTCGAGCGCGTCGCGCAGACCATCGCCCAGCACGTAGAAGAACAGCACCGTCACCGCGATCAGCACGCCGGGCCAGAAGACCAGATACGTACCCTTGGCGAAGTAAGTGCGCGAGTCGGTGAGCATGTTGCCCCATGACGGCGTGGGGGCCTGTACGCCCAAGCCGAGGAAGCTCAAGCCGGATTCGATCAGGATCAGGCTACCCGCGTTGATGGTCAGCGCAACGATCACCGTCGAGACAACGTTGGGCAGGATATGGTGCGTCATCAGGCGGCGGCTGGACGCGCCCAGGGCGCGCGCCGCCAGTACGTAATCGCGCTCGCGCAGCGTGAGCACTTCGCCGCGCACCAGGCGGCACGTCGATGCCCAGCCGAAAACCGCCAGCAGCATCACCAGCACCGCTGGCGAGGGCGACCAGATCGTCGAGGCGATCAGCAGCAGGAAGATCGACGGGATCGACTCCAGCGTGTTGATGAACCAGATCAGAACGTCGTCAATCCAGCCGCCATAAAAGCCGGCAATCATGCCCAGCGTCACGCCGATGACGATTGCCAGCACACTGGCAGAGTAGGCGATTGCCAGCGAAACACGCCCGCCGTATATCAGGCGCAGGAACTGGTCGCGCCCCTGGTTATCGGTTCCCAAAAAATGCTCAACGCCGGGTTCCTGATAGCGCTCGGCGATATTGGTGCGGTTCACGTCCAGGTGCAGCCCGTTCTCGATGATGATCGGTCCCACGATGCAGGCGATGGTCAACAGTACCAGTCCAATCAGAGCGATCATCGTCAGGCGGTCGTGCCGAATATGCCGGACTGCATCTTGCCAGTAGTAGCGCTGCTTCGCCGGTTTGCCCAGCCGCGTCACTGGCGTGATGCTGATAGCGTCTTCCACACGTTCAGTCATTTTCAGCGTCTCGTTCCATCAGTGAAGCTGAATACGAGGATCAAGCCACACGTAAAGCATGTCGGAAAGCAGCACGCCCAGCACGTACAGGGTTCCACCGACGACCACAAACCCCATCACCAGCGGGTAATCGCGCTGGAAAGCCGCGTTGACCGAGAGCCGCCCCAAGCCAGGCCAACTAAACACCTGCTCGATGATCACCGCGCCGCCGAGCAGGCTGCCGAGCGCCGGACCCAGCAGCGCCGCGACCGGGATGAGTGCATTGCGCGCGATGTGCCGCCACCAGATCATGCGGTTACTGATGCCTTTGGCGTGCGCGGTGCGGACGAAATCCTGCTGGAGCACTTCGAGCACGCTGGCGCGCACGAACCGTGAGATTCCGGCGATTGTGCCCACCGACAGCACGAAGACCGGCATGATCATGTACGGGATGGTGTCCAGGAAGCCGCCGCTGTCGGTTCTCGTGACGTCGCGCATACCGGTCATTGGCAGCAGCCCCAAACGCACGCTGAGCACGATGATCAAAATCAGCGCCAGCCAGAAGCTGGGCAGAGCGATGCCCAACACCGAAATCACGCGCGCGAACTGGTCGAACCAGCGGCGGTGATTGAGCGCGGCGAACAAGCCGAGCGGTATGCCGACGGCATAGCCGACGAACAGCGCCGAAACGGTAAGCTGGAGCGTCGCCGGGATGCGCTCTGCGATCAGTTCCAGCACCGGGCGCTTGTACTGGATCGACTGTCCGAGGTCGCCGCGCAACATGCCGAGACGCGCGCCGTTGACGTCGCCAGTTCCGTCGCCATCGACATCGATTGTGGTGAAGTCGTTGCCGATCAGCCAGTACAGGTACTGGACGAGCGCGGGCTGGTCCAGCCCAAGCTGCCGCTTCAGTTGCGCAGTCGATTCCGGCGACGAATTCGGGTTGAACGTGACCATCGTTACCGGGTCGCCCGGTGCGGAGATCACCAGCAGAAACGAGATGATCGTTATGCCGAATAGGGTTGGCAGTGCCTGGAGCAGCCTGCGAAAGAGATATCTACTCATGTGGGGTTCGCTCAGCCGAGATACATGGTCGTATCATAACGAACGGATTCCGGTACTGCAACAATCTGTGCATATCCAATTTCGAATTCGTCAATCCGTTGTCTTCTCGTCATGGTCTAGGGACGATTCCTCAAACACTTCCAGTTGGCGGTAAACCCGTTCGAGCTTCTCCAGTCGTTCCGGTACGCGCTCGCGGTAGCGTAGGAACAGCGCCGTGAACAGGGCGTTGAGCAGCACGTAAGGCGCGGCGGCGTTGCTGTACATCCATACGCGGAACGAGATCACGAACACCTTGTCGGCGCGTGTCGCTGCCGGCGACAACGGGCTGTCGGTCAGCGCGATCACTTTAGCGCCTACCGAGCGGGCGTAATCCATCGCGTTGATCGAGTCGCGCGCGTAGCGGCTGTAGGTGACCGCGAACAGCACATCGTCGCTGGTCAAATCCTCGAATTGATCCGCCAGCCCATTCGGGCTTTGATACGAGATGATGTAGCAGTTGTCGCGGATCAAACGCAGCGGGATGAACAGGTGCAGCGCCAGCGGCGTCGAAGCGCGCAAGCCGATTAGGTAGATGCGCCGCGCCTTCACCATCATGTCGACGACTGCCTCGAAGTTCTCGCTGCCGATCTCATGGTGCAGGTTTTCGATCCGCTCGATTTCCGTGTGGATGACGTACTGCAGCACAGAACCCTGAGTCAGACGCTCGCCCGGCTCCTGCATTTCCTCGATCAACTGGCGCGAGCCGTACTGAAAACGCTCGAACGTGTTCAGCCGCGACAGCAGGTGCTGCTGGAGCGCCGCCTGCATATCTGGAAAGCCTTCATAGCCAAGCGCCTGCGCTGTGCGCACCACCGTCGAGCGGTTGACCTGCACCAGACTGGCAATGCGCGCCGCCGAAAGGTACACAACGTCGATCCCGTGCATCAGCAGGAACTCCGTCACGCGCTGCTGGCTCTTGCTCATCGAATCGAAAGCCACCCGCATCCGCGTTTCAATGTCATAGCCGTGAAAATCATCCCCGCGCATGTGTCTTATTCTCCGTTGCGTGCATCCGCTTTCATTATGCCGAAATGCTAAAATTATCTGCAACAAAGTGTGCAAAATATCTTTGCGATCTGAGCATTGCGTTGTTATACTGTGCCGCGAATTTAATGTGCTGAATGTTGCATCGCCAGAAACACGACCTTGCCCCCTCATATGTGAACGTGGTACGCGCGTCGTCACCACCTAGGTGCTGCCCATGTTAAACATTTCTCAGCTTGAGCAGTTTGTTGAGCAAGCGATGGTGACGGCGAAAGTGCCCGGCGCGGCGCTCGCCATTGTTCACGAGCGCAAGCTTATCTATGCGCGCGGCTTCGGCGTGACCAGCATCGAGCCGGGTGGCTCTGCCGTGATGCCGGGGACGATCTTCCGCATCGGCTCGTCGTCCAAGCCGCTGACCACGACGGCGATTATGCGGCTGGTCGAAGCCGGGCAGCTTGAACTTGACACGCCCATCGACGAAATTCTCCCCGACCTCGAATTCAGTGTGCCGGGCGTCATCCGCGAAGTAACGTTGCGTAAGCTGCTGTCGCATACGGCTGCGCTGCCAACGGCTGCCGAACACTACGGCTCGCGCGAGGTCGCCGGGCTGCGCGCCGGCGTCTACGGCGATATCGCCGGCTATCCGCTGATCGCGCCGGTCGGCAAAATCTGGTCGTACAGCAACCCCGGCATCAACCTTGCCGGTTATCTGGCGGAATTTGCCAGCGGCAAGCCTTATGCCCAACTGATGCAGGAACTGGTCTTCAGCCCGCTGAAGATGACTCGCACCACGTTCGATCCAACGGTTGCCATGACGTACCCGCTCGCGCAGTCGCACCACAGCGACGCCGATGGCAATCTGGTGGTCGACCATCACTACGCCGACAATGCCATGCACTATCCGTCCGGCTTCGTCATGTCAACCGTGCTCGATCTCGCCAATTTCGCCATCATGAACCTGAGCGGCGGCAGCTTCGAGGGACAACAGCTTCTCAAGCCGGAGTCGGTGACCGAAATGCATACGCCGCACGTCTGGTTCAAGTCGCTCAGCGACGATGGCTACGGCTTGACGTTCTCGTCGTTCAACTACAAGGGAATTCGGCAGGTGGGGCATGGTGGGCGCATCAGCAGCTTTGCCAGCCACTTCGAGCTTGTGCCGGAAACCGGCAGCGCTGTGATCATTCTGGCGAACAACTCCGAAGCGTGGGGTCCGCACGAAGGCGCGATCACCCGTCTGATCCTCGACCAGCTTCTCGACCTGCCCGCCGAAGAAGCGCCGCTGCACATCATCGAGCCGGATCGCTCGACGTGGGAGCGGCTGATTGGCAGCTACGCGGGCGTGATCTCCGGCGCGGCGGAAGTCGTCCGCGAAGGCGATGCATTGAAGTTGGTGTGGCAGGGGCAGCCGCTGACGATGCAGGCGGTCGAACCCGACCTGTATGTCGCGCTTCCGCCAGCAGAAGCACCCGGCGGCGCGCCGCTGCCGGTCAGCTTCACCTTTGCCGCCGACGCTTCGCCTGCCGAATATGCGCATATCGTCATTGAGCATGGCTATTCGCTGGCGCTCAAGCGCCTGGATATTGATCCGAAGTTCCAGCCGGAAACAGCGACTTTTGTGCAGTACGCCGGCTTTTACGACGCAGGCTTCGCCAGCCTGACCGTGCGCGTCGAAGACGGCGTGCTGGTCGTCTCGTCGCCGCTGTTCCAGAATGCCGACCTGCCCGCGAAGCCTGTCAGTCTGCACCGGTTCCTGCTGCCGGTCGGCTTGCTCACGTTTGAGCCGCCGGACGCGGTCTTGCTGGGGGCTTCGCTGCGGTTCAAGCGGCAGGCAGCCCCGGAACCCACCTGAGATACCCGACGCCGCAGTCCCGCTCGTCTGGTGATTGCCGGTTGGCATGGGATTAACTTTTGCACCGAAGTGAGGGAGTCATGTCTGAGGAAAAGCGTACTGTTGAAGCCGCCGATCTGTTTCGGCTTCAGTTCACTACCGGCGGGCAGCTTTCGCCGGATGGCAGCTATGCTGCCTACACCGTAACCCACGTCGATGCCGAGAAGGAAACCGAATACAGCGCAATCTGGTTGATGAATCTCGACAGCGGCGACACGCGCCAGTTCACCAGCGGCACGGCGCGCGACGCCGACCCGCAGTGGTCGCCGGACGGGAAACACATCGCGTTCCTGTCCACGCGGGGCGAGAAACCGCAAATTTACGTCATCCCCGTAGACGGCGGCGAAGCCCGCGCGGTCACGAAGCTCAAGCAGGGCACGGGTGGCGGCATCGCCTGGTCGCCGGATGGCAAGCAGATCGCTTTCACCGCGCCGACCGTCGAAGAGCCGCGTGACATGGCGAAACCCTACCGCGTCACCCGGCATGTGTATCGCTTCAACGATATGGAATATCTGGATGACGTCGTGCAGTCGCTTTACGTGGTCGATGTCGAGAGCGGCGAGGCGCGCCGCCTGACCGACGACCGGCTGCTGAACACTACGCCGCAGTGGTCGCCCGATGGAACCGAAATCCTGCTGATTTCAAGCATGTACCCGGACACGCACAAAACGTTCTACGGGCGGCTGCGCGTGATCAACGTCGAGAGCGGCGAAATCCGCACGCTGACCGACGAGTGGGGGCAGGTCACGGCGGCGGGCTGGCTGCCGGATGGCAAGCGCATCGCTTTCGACGGCGTTCCACACGGCAAGATTATCGGCTCCAAGACCGACATCTGGGTGATGGACAGCGCCGGCGGCGTGCCGGAATGCCGCTCTGCCGGGCTGGAAGTCGGCGTGGGCGGCGGGTTGCAAGCCGACATGCCAGTCATGGGTTACAGCCAGAAGCTGCTGATCACCAGCGACGGCAAATACGCCGTCCTCGGCGTACAGGCGGGCGGCGACGTGAACGTTTATCAGGTGGCGCTGGAAGGCGAAGAGTCATGGGCGCCGCTGCTGACCGGCGAGCGAACCGTCATGCCGCAGAGCCTGCGCGCCGGTAAGCTGCTGTACCTCGTCAGCGAAATCAACCACCCAATCGATTTGTACGTCGCCAATGCCGATGGCAGTGGCGAACGGCAGCTTACGCATCTCAACGATGACTGGCTGGCTGGCGTCAAGCTGCCCAGCGTCGAGCATCTGCTGTTTTCCGGCAGCGACGGCGCGCAGGTCGAAGGCTGGATCGCGCTGCCGGCGTCCGATGAATCGGCAGGTGAAGCCCCATTCCCGACAGTACTCTACATTCACGGCGGTCCGCACAGCGCGTTCGGGAACACTTTCCATTTTGACACACAGATGCTCTGCGGCGCGGGCTACGCCGTGCTGCTGGTCAATCACCGCGCCTCGACTGGCTACGGCGACGAATTCTCGACGGCGATCAAGGGCGACTGGGGCAACCTGGATTACACAGACCTGATGGCTGGGGTCGATTACGCCATCGCCCAGGGCTACACCGACGGTGATAAGCTCGGCGTGTGCGGGCTGTCTGGCGGCGGCAACCTGTCGTGCTGGATCGTCGGGAAGACCGATCGCTTCAAGGCTGCCGTGCCGGAAAACCCGGTCACCAACTGGGTCAGCATGTACGGCGTCAGCGACATCAGCGCGTGGTTCGCGGTCGAGGAACTCGGCGGCGCGCCCCACGAAATCCCGGACGTGTACGCCAGATGCTCACCGATCACCTTCGCGCACAACTGCAAGACGCCGACGCTCATGCTGCAGGGCGAGCATGACTGGCGCTGCCCGCCGGAACAGTCCGAGCAGTTCTACACGACGCTGAAGGCGAACGGCTGCATTGTCGAGATGGTTCGCTTCCCGACCGCCTCGCACGCCGCGTCGATCTTCGGCGCGCCGGCGGTGCGTACCGCGCAGAACGACGCGCTGCTCGGCTGGATGAACCAGTATGTGCTGGGTAAGACCGATCAGACTCGGGTGCAGATTGTCGAACAGGCGGTGGAGCAGGCGTAATGGATTTACGGCAGATCGCCAACGACATCCCCGAATACGACCGTTTTCTGACAATCGACGAACTGAACGCGTCGAGTCATCGGTTGGTCACGGATTATCCCGATCTGGCGTCGATCCGCGTTGTGGGGCAGACGCGGCGCGGAGACCCGGTCGAGCTGCTGACGATCAAGGGGGGCGAAAAGCAGGCATTCGTTTTCGGCGGTCCGCACCCGAACGAGCCGATTGGCACGATGACCATCGAATACCTGTCGCGGCGGCTGTGCGAAGATTCGGCGCTGCGCGACGAACTCGGCTATACCTGGCACTTCATCAAGTCGATTGACTCGGACGGGATGAGGCTCAACGAAGGCTGGTTCGCCGGTCCGTTCACGCCCACTAACTACGCGCGGCATTTCTTTCGTCCCGCGCCGTTCGACCAGATCGAGTGGACGTTCCCATTCGACTATAAAGACCTGCACTTTCACGCACCGCTGCCCGAAACCGAAGCGCTGATGCGCGTGATCGACGAGACCAAGCCGACGCTGCTGTATTCGCTGCACAACGCGGGCTTCGGCGGCGTGTACTACTACGTCTCGGACGAGTGCAAGCCGCTCTACGATGTCTTTCACGAGATTCCGTCGTGGTACAACCTCGCGCTTGACTTTGGTGAGCCGGAAGTGCCCTACGCGCCCCAATTTGCCCCTGCCATCTTCGGGGTGATCTCCATGCGCGCTGCCTACGACTATCTGGAGCAGAACGGCGTCGCCAACCCTGCCGAAACGATCCAGTCGGGCACATCGAGCGCGGAATACGCCGCGCAACATGGTTCGTTCTACCTCGTGGTCGAACTGCCGTACTACGACGATCCTCGCGTCAACGATCAATCGCCGACCGACACGTTGCGGCGCGATGCTATTCTGGCGGGGCTGGATTCGTCCGACGAGTTGGACGACTGGATCACGGCTCGGCTGGATGCTGTCCGCCCGGAATTTCAGGTCGAGTCGCCGTTTCACCGCGCAGTGACGGCGTTTATCGGTTCGGGCAAAGCGCATCGTGAGGCGGAACGTCAGTGGGCGCAGACCGCCGAAGAAACCAACCGCCCCGCCAGCCAGGCGGAAGTTTTCAGCAATCTGCTGGGGTCGCGCTTCTACCGGTTGCTGATTCTGGGGATGTTCGTCCGCATGATGACGGCGGAGATCGACGCAGGCAACGATTCGGCTGCCATCCGCGCGGCGCGTGACGAAGCGAAATCGCGTCTTGAAGAACAGGGTGCTGATCTGGAGAGCCAACTGAACTACCGGGCGCTGCCAATTCGTAGTCTGGTCGGCGTGCAGGTGTGCGCGGGGCTGGCAACGGCGGCGTATCTGCGGGATCGCTAGCGCCATCGAGCGGTTCCTGCAGGTTCAATGGGTGTTTACACGACGTTCGCAGGAAGCGAAAGGTTGGCTATTGACTGATCGATTGACGTAAGGGTTCCACCGGCAACTGGATGAC
>JADLHH010000239.1 GCA_020848855.1 Anaerolineae bacterium
CCCGCGCGATGCGATCCACCGTGCGCTGGCTGGGCGCGCGCACGCTCTGCGCTTCCTCGACCATACGGATAATCCGGTTGACGGTATTGTCGGCGGTCAGGCGCGTTACGCGGATTTCGAGCGCGCCGGAGCCGTTGATCGTCCCGGCGAACACCTCGTCGCCTACCCCTTTGGAGACCGGGACGCTTTCCCCGGTGACTGGCGCCTGGTCGATGCCGCTCTCGCCGGACGCGATCACGCCGTCTGCGGCGATACGCTCGCCCGGCTTGACCAGAATCACGTCGTCGAGGGCAAGTTCATCGACCGGGATGATTTGCTCGCGTCCGTCAATCAGCCGGGTGGCGGTCGTCGGGACGAGCGTCATCAGCGAGCGGATGCTCTGGCGGGCGCGGTCGGCGCTGAAACCTTCCAGCGCCTCGCCGACGGCGAACAGGAACACGACCGTCGCCGCTTCCAGCGTCTCGCCGATCAGCAGCGCGCCGACTGCCGCGATGGTCATCAGCATGTTGATGCTGAAATCGTGGTTGATGCGCAGGTTGTTGATGCCGCTGCGCGCCACCGGGTACAGCGCGATCAGCGTGGCGACGATGTAGAGGGCGCTCGCGGCGTCGTGGCTGAAAAGCGACGCCAGCACGCCGAGCAGGATGATCCCACCGCCGACGACGGCGAAGCGCGTCTCACGCTCGGTGAGCAGGAAGCGAATGAAGGCGATGATGCCATTCTCGGTAGGGGCGGGCTTGGGCGCGGGCGCGGCGGTTTCGTCCGCCATCTTGTAGCCGAGCGCCTCGATGCGCTGTCTGAGCGCGTCGGGCGCGACTTCGCCCTCGAACCTGAGCGTGCCGCCGATGAAATCGACCTCGACGTTATGGACGCCGGGGAATTTGCTGACGCCGTTGGAGACGGTGCGGGCGCAGTCGGCGCAGTCCATCCCTGCGATTTTATAGGTTTGCTGATGTGCTGCCATTGACTTGGCTTTTCGCTAGGCTTTCGTGTTGGTGATACGATGTCTCAATATATGTCTGTGTACGCATATATTTTTAGTATAGTCGAAATCTCCGCTGAGTCAATGACCTGTGGTTAAATTTGTGGGGAAATGGATTCAGAGACGCCAGGCGGGAGCGCGGTCAACTGCCGGATCATACGTGAGCCTCTGGAGACTGCCGCCGCTGGCATCCATCACATAAATATCGGTGTTGTCGCCTCGTTCGGATACAAAGGCGATTTGACTCCCGTCGGGCGACCACGTCGGATCCATGTCGTCGGCAGGGTCATTCGTTATTCGCCTCAGATTAGAGCCATCCACGTTGACGATGTAGATCTCGGAATTTCCATCCCGGTCGGAAGCGAAAATAATCTGTTTGCCATCCGGCGACCAATCCGGCGAGCCATACCAGGCGGGGTGGTTGGTGAGATTGAAAGGCGCGGCGGTTGGATCAAGCGCCTGAACGTATATATCCATCACAAGATCGCTCGTACTATTCTGCAAAACGGGATAGGCGAAGTAGCGCTGATTTGGTGACCACGCCGGCGTAAGTTTTCGCTCGAAGCCAAACGTAAGCTGCCGGATCGTTCCCTTTTTGACGTTGATGACGTAGATATTCTCCCCGTCATGGCGGTTCGACTGAAACAGGACGAACTCGCCATCCGGCGACCAATCCGGGAATGTATCGAACTGAGCGGGCGCCCAAAAGAGGTTATCCGGCAGGGTAAGCTGCTGCTGAGTGGAGCCATTGGCATTCATGGTATAGATATGCCAGGCGCCCCGCTGCGAAGAAAATGCGATTTGTTTACCATCGGGCGACCAGCTTGGAGACCAGTCCGAATCAGACGAATTCGTAATCCGCTGGACATGTGAACCATCGGTATCCATCACGTAGATGTCATCAAATTTGTCTCGGTTGGAGACAAACGCGATCTGCCCGTGCCCGCCGCCGAACGGCGTTGGCGTGAGCGTCGAATCCAGTTGCGCTGCGCTCGTCGTCGCGGCGCTGAAACCCAATACCGCCGCGACCAGCAGCAGACCGATTTGCGTCCAAACCACCCACTCCGCGACCGCACGCGCCATACGCACCCCCAGTGTATAGAACTGGCTTGATCGTAAGGCGGCGCAACGGGAAGCAATCGACGGTTACCTGACGGCAGGCTGCTCGCCAGCCGACGGATATTGGGCGGGCGAAGATTGACAAGGTATGACGAGGGATGAAAAAGGGCAGACACACAGATCTGCCCCTACGAACTTCGTGATCTGAGGGGACTACGACCGCCCGTACACCTCGAGACTCGCGCCGTGAATTTTAGCGGCGGCGTCCGAGGCGAGGAACAGGATCGCGTCGGCAACGTCGTCCGGCGTTACCCATTTGGAGGGGTCGGCGTTGGGCATGTCGGCGCGGTTCTGCGGCGAATCGATAGTGCTGGGCAGCACAGCGTTGACGTTGATATTCAGGTCGCGCAGCTCCAGCGCCATGCTCTCGACGATGCGCTGGGCGGCGGCTTTGCTGGCGCTGTAGGCGCCGTTTTTGGCGCTGCCCTTGAGCGCGGATTTCGCCAGCACGACGACGATCTTCCCGCCCGCACCGCGCTCGACCATCGCCTTCGCCACGCGCCCGCAGGTGACGTAGACCGGGCGCACGTTCAGGGTGATCACCTTGTCCAGCACGCTCACGTCGCTCTCGTGAACCGGCTTGCCCGCCGCGTAGCCGCCGACGGTGTGCGCCAGCACGTCGATGCCGCCGAAGCGCGCGACCACGCGCCCGACCAACGCATCGACCGACGCCGGATCGCCCAGATCGGCGGCTTCGGTCATGGTCGCCGCGCCGAGTTCGTCCGCCAGCGTTTTAAGCTCGTCGGCGCTGCGCGAGACCAACGCCAGCTTCGCGCCCTGCGCCGCGAACCGCCGCGCCACCACCTGCCCCAGATTACCGGTCGCGCCGGTGACCATCACGACCTTGCCATCGAATGACGCCATTTCTCGACCTCCTCAATGAGCAGTTAGCTGTCAGCGGTTAGCCTTTGGCTAAAAGCTAATCGCCAACCGCTAAAAGCTGTCTTGATAACGCATACTTTCAACTATCCAGCGGCTTGATCTCGACGATCAAGCCGTCGCTCCATTCGTAGGCGGCGTCCATCAGCGCGGATACAGCGGCGGCAAGCTCCGGCTCCTGCGCAGGATCAATCGCGCGCGCCGTCCCATCCGTCTGCGCGGCGGTGCGGCTGCCGACGCTGAAGGTGACCGTCGGGGTGGCGAGAATATTCTGCACCCAGTCGGCGCGCTCACGCCCCTCCGAGACGATATAAAAGCAGCCGTCGTACTCCACATACCAGATTTCGATCTGGTGCGGCTTGCCGGATTTGCGCCCGGTGGTCGTCAAATAGAAGAATTCAGTCGGCTCGCCACCCTGGGACATCGCTTGTCCTTTCTATCTGTCTCTGGAGCGCGCGGAGTGTTTCACTCCTACCGTTTTCGCAGCCGATCCGCCATCACATGCATCACCCGGATGGCGAAATTCGGTGTCTCCTGCACCATGAACAGGAATTCTTCGAGGGTGACGGGGGCGAGCCGGCAGTCGGTTCTGGCGACGACGGTCGCGCTGCGCACGTCATGATCGATCAGCGCCATCTCGCCGACAATACTTCCCGTCTCGGCGGTATCGAGGTGTCTCCCATTCACGGAAATATCGACCGCGCCTTCCAGAACCACGTACATGACTTCGGCTTTGTCGCCCTCTCGAAAGATCACGTCGCCTGCGTGAAACGAAATACTATTGGATTTATGCCGAAAAAGACCGCTCAGATCGCCGATCATGAGGGTGACCTCTCTATTTGGGCTGCGGATACCGCCGATCATTATGCGATCCGATCATTAAGAGCAGGTCAAGAACGTCACGAAAAAGCGAAGTCGATGAACAGGTCGCCGCTGTCGCGCAGCGTGCCGTGTTCGACGATGATGATGCGCGGGTCGGCGCTGCTCAACTGGCGGAGCCGGGCTTCGTGCGTGACCGGCTGCAGGCGCGGGAAGACGGCTGTGTATACGTGGTCGGGGTGCAGCGTCAGCGAGCGCGCGAACAGCCCGGCGCGCCGCAGTATCGCGGCGACTTCCGCTTCCGGCACGATCCGGTATTCGCGTGGTTCTTCGGCAGCCGCTGCTTCCGGCGCTTCGGCAGGCGCGATCAATTCGCGCAGGTCGCCGGCGGCGGTGCGATACGTCTTGAACACGCCTTCGTAGTACGCCACGCGGGAAATATCGTTGACGCTGTCGGCGCGCATCTGCTGGCGCGCCTGTTCGGCGAGCGCTTCCCACCGGGCGATTAATAATGCCAGGAGCGCGGCGTCCTTCATCGCTTGACGACGACCTGAATTTTGCCGGGACCGTGTACGCCCAGCACCATCTGCATTTCGATGTCGCCGGTGCGGCTGGGTCCCGTGATGAAGCAGAAATTGGCGCTTTTCCGCAGCGGAAGCGCCTGCGCGCGCTGGGCGGCGACCCAGCTTTCGATGCGCGGCACGATCTGGTTGAGCGTGATGACGACGATATGCACCGGCGCGAGCACCGTCGGGATGCGTCCCTTTCCAGGTGCGGTCGTGAACACCAGCGTGCCGGTCGTCGCGGCGGCGGCGTCCGCTCCCGTCAAGCCGACCTGCGCGTCGGCGCTGGCGGTCAGCGTCTCCATGCGCATCTCGTCGTGCGCGTCCGGCTGGATGATTTCGATCCCGGCTTCGCGGATCGCCGCTTCCAGCCCATCGAGCGGAATGTGCGCGAAATCCCAGGCGAGGATGCGCTTCGCCTCGTGCTGCGCCAGCAGTTGCAGCACCTTTTTGCGGGCGGCGGCAGCGCCCCTGACCGGGAACACCTCGCCGGTGAGCGCGCCCAGCTCCCGCGTGAAACGCTCCAGCAGCGCATCCGGCGTTTCATCGTCCTGCGTGGTGACGTTCAGGTAGGCGGCAGGGCGAGGCGGCGCATCGGCGAACGGACGGCGGGCGGATCGCAGCTTGTTGAGGATGGTATCGCGGGATGAGGACATGGGATTCGGCTTTCGGCAGCTACCAGTTTGCTTAGTATAGCGCCGAAGGCTGCCGACATAAAATGCGGTACTGTGACCGAGCGCGCTATTTCAGGCGATTCCACGACGGACGCAGCAGCACCCATGTGATCAGCACGACCAAGCCCGACACCAGCACGATGCCGATGTTGAAGCCGATCATCAGGCTGGCGATGGTCATGATGACGTGGGCGACTACCAAACCCCAGTAACCGATCCGGTAGCCCAGCCCGGTGAGGATGCAGAAGACAATCGCGGCAGCGGCGGCAATATTGACGACTACGACCGCAGACGAACTGTACAGCGTGTTATCGGCTGGGGTGATGTATGCCAGCGGGTTGTTGCCGCCGGTCAGAAAGCTGACGAGCGTGAACAGGTTGTTGAGGATCACCAGCGCCAGCCAAGCCCACAGGAACCCGTTGCGCTCGTCGCGCGAGGAATAGCGAGTATGTTGAGACATCGGCACATCTCCCTTCCTGTCTATTGTAATTAATTTCGACATAAATGGAGATGTTTGTTAGGGGATTCTCATCCGAGTCAGGGGACGAGCGTGCGAACCCTCAAAATCTCGTCGGCGCGCAGTGGCTCGATGACGGATACTGGAACGACGATCACAGCGATGCTCTCGCCGACCGCATTGAAGACTTCGAGAATGCAGCCTTCTTCCCCGTTCTTAGGATGAGGGACATACTCTACCAGAGTCGCTACATCGCCGCGTCTCAAGCCATAGTCGGGCAAATCCTGATTCAGCGCCACCTGTTCGTAAAGATCAATCTTCACTGGACACTCCTTTGCCCGGCTTCAAAGTCACAAAATAGTACCGACCATCGGCGAGCCGTTGAAACCAAACCAGTACCACCGGGAGCCTGCGATCATTCGCGCCTTGAAGATCCCCTTCAACCAGATAGGAAGTCCCGTATTCAGTCGCTTTATCCTCGGCTGCTTCGTTTGTGTCGGCGAGTGCGCGAATCGCCTGTTTCAATGCATCGGGATTTTCCGTTGTGAAGCCTGCCATGGCAAGGTACTTTGATTTGTCATTCCGCTGCCTTGGGACAAGCAGATAATCGGTGAGTTTCTCGTTAGCGATGATCGCGTCGAATGGAATTTTCACTGCATCTTATGCCCGCCCCGGTTCTTCCGCCACCAGTCGTGGAAGGACTGCTCCGCGAACGGCGGGAAGTCGCGGAACTGAGTCCAGCCACTTAATGGGTAAGGCAGCGGCAGGCTGCTGGAGACACCTTCGCCTGAATCGCCGCTCAGCATCCGGCTGGTCGCGCTGGCGACCTTGCCGCCCATCTCGTACAGCAGGGGATGGCTGAAGCCGAAGCCGTAGGCTTTCAAGCCCACCTGCCACACCGACTCCTGTTCATTCTGAAGGTCGTGCCGCAGCGCGAGCAGCATGTCCGGGATGTTGATGTCGACCGGGCACGCCTGCTTGCACGCCCCGCACAGGCTGCTGGCGAACGGCAGCGGCGCGGCATTCTCCTTGCCCTTGAGCAGCGGCGTGAGGATCGCGCCTATAGGACCAGGATAGACCCAGCCATAGCTGTGCCCGCCGACATTCTGGTAGACCGGGCAGGTATTCAGGCACGCGCCGCAGCGGATACAGGCGAGCGCTTCGGTGTATTCACTGGTGTAGATGTCGCTGCGCCCGTTGTCCAGCAGGATTAAGTAGAATTCTTCGGGTCCGTCCGGCTCGCTGTCGCGGGCGGGACCACTGAAGCCGTTGACGTAGACCGCCATGCGCTGCCCGGTCGCGCTGCGCGGCAGAAGCTGGATCAGCGTGGCGAAGTCTTCCCACGTCGGGATGATCTTCTCGATGCCCACGACCGCGATATGCACGCGCGGCACGCTGGTCGAGAGCCGACCGTTGCCCTCGTTGGTGACGATCACGACCGTGCCGGTCTCGGCGATCATGAAGTTGCCGCCGCTCATGCCGAAATCAGCGTCGATATATTCGCTCCGCAGGCGCTGGCGGATGAAAGCGGTCATCTCGCTGGCGTCGTCGGTATAGCCCATGCCGAGTTCCTGCATGAACAGGTCGCGAATCTGTTCCTTGGTCTTGTGCATGACCGGCATGATGATGTGGCTGGGCGTGTCGTGGGCGATCTGGACGATGTACTCGCCCAGGTCGGTTTCGGTCACGTGGATGTCCGCCGCGTCCAGCGCCGCGTGCATGTTAATTTCTTCGGTCGCCATGCTCTTGCTCTTGACGCCGCGCTTCAGGTTATGCTGCTGGCAGATTTCGACGATGTGCCGGTTGGCTTCGGCGCCGTCGGCAGCCCACAGCACGTGCCCGCCGTTGGCGGTGACGTTGGCTTCCATCTGTTCGAGCAGTTCGGGCAGGTCATGGAGCGCGCGCAGCCGTGCGCCGCGCGCCTGCTGACGCAATGCGTATGCTTCCGGCAGTTCACTCATCACCTGACGGCGGCGTCCGTCGGCATTGCCCGTGCCGCGTTCGAGCGCGGTCTTCAGGGTGATATCCTTCAGCGCCACAACTGCCGAATGGTGGAATTCGTTTGGAGAATGATCCATCAGCCTCGCCCGCCTGTCATTCAGCCCGGTACAGCATAACTATAACGTATTTGGAGCGGATCATCATGCGCTGCTAATCGGGCTGCGGTGACGGGAACCATTCCATGACCAGCTCGACTTTCGACGGGTCGCCGGTCAGTTCCGTGGCGTCCATTTTCCCGCACACCCGGAAGCCGTGTTTCTCGTACAGATGCCGGGCGCTGTCCAGCCCGGCGAACGTGGTCAGGTACACGCGCCGGAAACCCCGTTCCTCGCAGAAATTGACCGCCGCTTCGATCAGCCGCTTCCCGACGCCGTCGCCCTGGTACGCCGGGTCGACGATGAACCAGCGCAGCCGCGCGCCGGCGCCCTCGGCGTCCTTGCCGTCGATGAAGATGCCGCCAATCGCCTGCTGCCCGGCGTAAGCGAACCACGCGCCGTCGCGCTGCGGGTCGAAGCGGCTGAGGAACTCGGCAAGCTCAATGGCGACTTTCGCCTCGAAGTACAGGTCTAAATCCCAGTTGGCGTGGTAGTAGCTGCCGTGCAGTTCGACGATCCGCCCCAGTGCGCCCGGCGTATAGCCGCTCAGCCTGATTTCCCCCATTTCGGGCGGTGGGTTCCGATTCACTGGCTGCCGTCGATGCGGTCGTAGTATTTTTCGACGATGTTGGCAAGCCCGTTGAGCGTATCCCGGTCGCGGGCAGTGCTGCCGCCGTCGCGGTAGGGGAGCAGTTCTTCGATGTGGAACGCGCGCAGGGTATGATCGCGCGGGTCGTACACCGCCGTGCCGCGCACGCCGATGCTCTGGTACAGCCGCGCCGCCATCGCGATCGCTACGGTTCGGCTTTTGACGCTGCAGCTCAGCTTCTGACCATCCAGAAACTGCATGTAGGCTCGCGGACGGTTGTAACCGCCGATGCGAATCAGGACGCCATACAGGATGGTGGTTTCTTTCGTCACGGGGGATTGCCGGGACATTCAATTCTCCTTGCAGCCGCTCGTCAGTGTCTATTATAGACTCGCCCGAAATCTGCCGCATGTGCGCCGCAGGCGGGTATCCGATTTTCGCCGGGTTTTTGTAGGGGCAGACCCGTGTGTTCGCCCCTACACAACCGTCTCGACAGGCATGATGTTCGTCACCTGAATTCCGCTCGAAACGGCGTTAATATCCGAACAGGTATTCGAATGCGGAGGAGCCGAATATGCCGCATCCACTGGTCGATCAACTTCGTTTCACCCGCAGCGAGCTTGTCCGCGCCCTCGACGGCGTGACCGATGACGAAGCGCGCCGCCGGTTTTTGCCCATGAACTGCCTGAGCTGGATCGTCGGTCATCTCGCCGCGCAGGAGCAGTACTTCTGGCTGATCTGCGCGCAGGGGAAATTCGTCGTGCCGGGCATTTACGAAATTGCCGGTTACGGGCAGGCTGCCATCACGCCGCCGCTCGACGACATGTGGCAGGCGTGGCGCACCGTCACGGCGGCGACGGACTCCTACCTCGATATGCTAACCAGCGAGGCGCTCACGAGCTTTCTAACGGTCGAGGGGCAGCCGTCCCCCGAAAGCATCGGCTCGATGCTGCGGCGCGTCACCTATCACTACTGGTATCACATCGGCGAATCGCAGGCGATCCGCCAGATGCTCGGTCACAGCAATCTGCCGGAATTCGTCGGCGACGTGCAGGGCAAAGCCCCGTACCGCATGGAGATGGCGTAATCAGCACGGGACTCTGCCGGGCGCGGGGCAGTAACGGTACTGGGTTTCGCCGGTGCGGGCGTAGCGCTGAAGTTCCGCCTGTGTGAAGACGAAATCCCGCCGGGATGCGCCGTCATGGCAGCTAAAGCAGTCGCTTAGCGGCTCGTCGAACGGCGCGCCGGTGGCGTCGTCGAACGACGCGAAGTTCCAGTCGCCGACGTGCGAGCTGGCGGCAAGGTCTTCGATCTGCCAGGTAGAGCGCAGCTCGGCGACGTGGATCGCCGGGTCGAGGTCGGCGGGGATGAAATGCCCGCGCTCGTCGCGCAGCAGGCTGCCGTTGGCGTCGCGCGCGGCATCGAACGCCTCGACCACGATCTGCGTGCGTTCGGGCAGGTCTTCGCTCGCGCTGACCGCCGCGACCGCCGCCGGGTCGATGTATATCTTACGGGTGATGGCGTCCGGGCGATCCACGATGGCGTACAGGTCGAACGTCTCCCGGTAATTCGGTGGGAGTGTCATCGGCTCTCTGCCGGGGGGATAGATCGGTGTCACTGGGATCATGGTTGGCTGGCGGTTCATGCCGCTGTAAACGACCAGCCCGATGAGCGCCAGCGCCAGCAGCGCGAAGAAGATCGGTGGTTTCATGCGTATTCTCGTGCAAGCCGATAAAATACAGTGTAGCGCATTTCCCTTGCGGGAATCTTACAGGGACGAATGGTCATGGAACACAATTTCAAAACCCGCCTCGAGTCGCTTCAGGCGATAGCGGGTGTCGACGCCGTACTGATTGTGCCGGGGGCAAACCTGAAGTATTTCACCGGGCTGGATTTCTTCCTGTCGGAGCGCCCGATCATCGCCATCGTCACCGCCGAAGGACTGTCGTTCATCGTCCCCAGGCTGGAAGTGCCGAGCCTGATCAAGCGCCCCGACCTCGAAGCGCGCGCCTTCCCCTGGAGCGACGAAGATGGCTACCTCGGCGCGTTCGAACAGGCGCTGGATGATCTGAATCTGCGCGGAAAGACGCTCGGCATCGACGGCATGACGATGCGCGTCACCGAATGGCTGGCGCTGCAGAAGATCGACCCGACGCTTCAGGTCAAGCCGGTGGAGTATGACCTGATCCGCATCCGCTCGCACAAGCTGCCCGACGAAATCGCGGCGATGCGCCGGGCGATAGCCATCAGCGAGCAGGCGCTCGCCCAACTGATCACGGAAGTGCAGCCGGGCATGACCGAGCGCGAGATCGGGGCGCGGCTGACCGATTTGATGAAGGCGGGCGGCGCGACCGGCTTCGCCTTCGATTCGCTGGTGCCGACCGGACCCAACAGCGACAACCCGCATGGTCACACCACCGACCGAGCGCTGCAGGCGAACGAATTTCTGCTGATCGACTACGGCTGCACCGTCGAGGGCTACCCGTCGGACATCACGCGCACGTTCTGCCTGGGCACGCCGACCGCCGAGATGCAGCACATATACGACGTGGTGCTGCGCGCCAACGCAGCCGGCAAAGCCGCCGCGGGACCGGGCGTGCCGATGGAAGCGGTCGACATGGCGGCGCGCGCCGTGATCACCGAGGCGGGCTACGGCGAATTCTTCACGCACCGCACCGGGCACGGCTTGGGGCTGGACACGCACGAGCCGATCCCGCAGATTGCGACCGGCGTGAAAGACCTGCTGGAGCCGGGGATGGTGTTCACCGTCGAGCCGGGCATTTATGTGCCGGGCGTGGGCGGCGTGCGCATCGAAGACGACGTGTTAGTGACCGAGACCGGCATCGACGTGCTGACCAGCTACCCGCGCTCGCTGCAAATTCAGCGCTGAGCAGATGCGAACAGGGGCGCGCCGTCACGGATGCGCCCCCGTCCCTAGGTCGTTAGCTCGAACCACGCTTTGCGGTAGCGCTGGAAACGCTCCAGCGCTTTTTCGTCCAGCGCCCCGGCGCGGCGGATGTCCATGTTGTCGCGCAGGTCGCCCAGCTTGACGCGCACGGCGAGCGGGTGCGGCTTGATGCGCTGGATGAACTGCTCGTAGGTTTCGTCGTCGCGCCGCGACAGATGATCGACCGCCTCGACGACTTCCTCGCTGAAACCCATGCGGCGCAGGTCGTCGAGCGTCACGTCCGAATCTTCGACCACGTCGTGCAGCACGGCGACGATCTGCTCGGTCTCGGTCTGCATCCCGCACATGACGCGCAGCGGGTGCATGATGTAGGGCGCGCCGCCCTTATCCACCTGCCCGTGATGTTTGTCGAGCGCGAGGCGGATTGCGTCTTCGATTGTCGGCATTACTCTTGCACTTTCTCGGCGTCGCGGGACGCCAGCCATTCGTCAACGGTGAACCGCTGTTTGAAGGTGAAGGCGTGCGGCGTCGCGCCGCGCTGCTCCAGATATTCGAGCTTCGCTTTGGCTTCGTGCGGCGTGGGGATGTGCCCGGCGGGTATCCACCACAGCGCCATCATCGGGACGGTGAGCCGCTCGAACCATTCCTTGCGGCGGCTGACGTAAGGCGTGTGGTCGCTGCGGTAGGTGAAGTCGAACAGCGCGTCGATGCTCGCCCAGACCGACATGTTGATCAGCAGGTACGGGTCGTCGTAGACGTGGATTTCGGTGGCGTTGTTGTTGTCGCCCTTCAGCCGCCACACGAAGCC
>JADLHH010000240.1 GCA_020848855.1 Anaerolineae bacterium
AGCACGAAGCCGAGGATGACCGCCAGCGCGATAATCACCACACCGATGCCCGACCACATTGCCCGCGTCGAACTGGGATTGGTATCGAACAGCTTGTCGGTGACCAGTTCCTGATACAAGTCGCCCTGAATATCGGAAATCACCATGTAGAACTTGTCGCGCAGCGAATCCATCGCCCGTTCCATTTTGCTGCTGCCGAACAACTTGTCCATCAGCTTGGATTCGAACGGGCGCAGGTCGGTCAGCGCCTGATCGGTGCGCTTGAAAGTGAAATCGCTGCTGTTGCCAAAGCCGAGCAGCCCTTCTTTCTGGGTTTCTTCGATTGCCAGATAGCCTCGATGCGCCAGATCGATGATCGTCGAGATCACGTCGCGCGGGTCGGCGCGCTCATCGACCAGCGTGCCGACGACAGCGGGCGGCAGTTCGGACGGCGGCTCGCTCAGGTAGGTCGGCACAGGACCGATCTGCGGGTCGCGCCCCTTGCGCATGTACAGCGTGTAGAAGAACAGCGCCCCGCCTATCGCCACCAGCAGCGACAGCGCGATCACGCCCAGATTGATGAGCGGCAGCACATTTTCATCGAATTCGCGCTGCTGGTCGAAGCTCTGCTGCCAGCCGGGCGCGATGGCGTTCGGGTCATGCGGATACTGCACGCGAATCTCGAACGATTCGTAGCCGCCGATCTGCCGGGTAGCAGTGGCGACAACTTTCGTGCCGTTGACCTGCACGTCGCTCGGCGCACCGTAGGTCACGACCGGGTCGACGCCCTCGCGCGGCGCATAGCCGCTCGGAAGCTGCACGGTGATGGTGCTGCTGCCAATCGAGAAGCCGTAATGCTCGGACGGAATGGCGATCCACCACAGTTGGTCGCCATCCGGGTAAACGCGCAGCGCGCCGCTGACGGTGTAGCCGATTTCGACATGCACCGTATCGTTGGCAACCGGCTGCGGGAAATAATAGGTGATTTCCAAGCCGTCCGGAGAATTGCGCACGCAGTAGTTGCCGCGCTCCACGCCGCAGCTATCGCGCAGGGGCTGACCGTTTTCGCTCACTTGCACATTGGTGATGCTGGTCAAGTTGTCGGTCGGAATGACCGCAGAGCCATAGGTAAAAGAGCCGGTGAACTGCACGTCGTAGATTTCGGTGACGTTGAAATGATTGTTCGTCGTATCCACGTTGTCGATCACGACATCCCAACGCTGCCAGTAGACCGATCGGTCATCCTGCGCCGTAACGGCGGATACGCTCAGGAGCAACATAACGGCAAACGCCGCAGCCAGTTTTTTCAGCATATTGAGAATGCCTCCTTCCACATTCTGAACCTAGTTATAAACCGCAAAAGCCATTCTTGCTACCCTAAAAACTGTGGGACACAGCGCGACAACCTTCCATTCCCGGAAAGTGGCAAAAAGCAGGATATGTAGGGGCGAGGCAATGCCTCGCCCTGGGCACGACATGTCGTGCCCCTACACCGGCATATTCTCGATATTCACTACTCCCAGTGCTGGGCTTGCTAGCGCCGGGTCGGCAGTCCGTGTAAGATCGCTGTGTGAACATTCGTCCGCCCGCGCAGGAGTCCCGCATGATCCGACGCACGATTCTGCTGGCGACACTGGCGCTGCTGATCGGCGTCCGCGCCAGCGCTCAGGACGCGCCCACGCCGACACCGGAGTCGGTCGAATACCGAGTCCAGTACGGCGATACGCTCGGCATCATCGCCGCGCGCTACGGCGTGACGGTCAGCGCGATCATGCGGCTGAACAACCTGACCGACGCCGGGTTCATCGTCATCGGGCAAACACTGCGCATCCCAGTCGAGCCAACCGAGACGCCCGAAGCGCCGCTCATGGAACTGACGCCCACGCCGGAAACGCTTCTCCCGTTCGACACGCCAACGCCAGTAGCGCGAGCGTTCGATTACGGCGTCGAAGCCTTTTTCGGTGGTCAGGATGCGAACAGCGTCGTCCAGCAAATCACAGCGCTGTCGATGCACTGGGCGAAAATTCGGGTATCGTGGCGCGAAATCGAGACCAGCCCCGGCAGCTTCGACTTTACGCGGCTCGATTCCGCTGTCGATGCGCTGCAGCTTGCCGGGTTGAAAATCCTGCTCGCGGTCGCCGACGCGCCGGACTGGGCGCGGTCAAGCATGGTCGAAAACGGACCGCCAGACGATTTCCGCAGCTTCGACGCCTTCGTGACCACGCTGGCGACCCGCTACGCCAGCCGCGCGCAGGCATACGAAATATGGAATGAGCCGAACCTGCGCCGCGAATGGAACAGTCCGGTACACCTGCTGGGTGCGGACAGCTACGCCGCCCTGCTGCGCGGGGCATACGTCGCCATCAAAGCGGTCGATTCGAGCGCGGTGGTCGTCAGCGCCGGGCTTGCGCCGACCGGCTTCAACGACTTCATCAACGCCGGCGACGACCGCCAATATCTGGCGCGGCTGTACCAGCTTGGGCTGGCTGACATGAGCGACGCGGTCGGCGCGCATCCGTTCGGTTTCGCCAACCCGCCGGATTCCGTGTGCTGCGCCATGCCGGACGGTGTGCTGAGCCATTTTGGGCATCCCAGCTTCTATTTCCGAAACACGCTCGACGATTACCGGCAGA
>JADLHH010000241.1 GCA_020848855.1 Anaerolineae bacterium
GGTCTGGATAAAATCCTGCTGAACGCCGGTAATAACGGCACGGTGCTGGCGGGCATCAGCGCCGGGGCGATCTGCTGGTTCGAGAACCCGTTCACCGATTCGATTCACGGCAAGCTGGTTGGGCTGACCGGGCTGGGATATCTGCCGGGAAGCTGCTCGCCGCACTACGACGGCGAAGCCGGACGCCGCCCGGAATTTCAGCGGCTGATCGCGGCGGGCACAATCGCGGATGGCGTCGCCTACGACGACGGCGCGGCGGGACATTATATCGACGGCAAGCTGCGGTACGTCGTCAGTTCGCGCCCGAATGCCAAAGGCTACCGCGTCGAGCGCGACGGCGACAGTGCGCGCGAGACCGTACTCGAAACCGATTACCTGCTGAGGGGAAAAACTCGTGAATGATATGCTGGTGAGGCTGTACGATCTGCCGGACATGCAGCCGACGATCACGGCGGTGAAAGCACAGGGGATCGATATTCGCCGGGGCTTAGCGCCGGAGAAGCACATCGTCAAGGCGTGGATCGGCAAGCACTTCGGCGATCACTGGGTCAGTGAAGCAGACGTGGCGTTCGCGCGTCAGCCGGTGAGCATCTGGCTCGCCATCCACGAAGGCAGATGCGTCGGTTTCGCCTGCTACGACACGACCAGCAAGGCGTTTTTCGGTCCAACCGGTGTGGATGAGACGTACCGGGGCAAGGGCATCGGCAAGGCGCTGCTGCTGGTCACACTGCACGATATGTTCGCGCAGGGCTACGCCTACGGCATCATTGGCGCCCCCGGTCCGACCGAGTTCTACGAAAAGGGAGTCGGCGCTATCGCCATCCCCGATTCCACCCCCGGCATTTACCGGGGGATGCTGCACAAGCAGAGCGAGTAGCGCTCAGCGGATGCCCCAGAACAGCGCCATGCCCAGCATAAGCATGACGAAGGTGATCACCGTCATGCCGATGCCGACTTTGTAAAAGTCGCCCGGCGTGTAGCCACCGGGACCCATCATCAGGATGTTGACGGGATGCGCGATTGGCGTCAGGTAAGCGGTCGAGCTGGCGGTCGCCACCGCAACCGCCATCGCCTGCGGGCTGATGCCAACTTCCAGCGCCGCGCGGATGGCGATGGGCGTGAGGATCAGCGCGGTGACCTGGGCGCCGATTCCCTGCGTCACCACAATCGTCACCAGGCACAGCCCGCCGATCATGACAAGCGCGCCATAGTGCGACAACATACCGATGAGTCCCGCGCTCAGCCTGTCTGCCAGCCCGGTATTGACCATCGCCAGGCTGAGCGGGAGCATCCCGGCGATCAGAAAGATGGCTTTCCATTCGACCGAGCGATAGGCATCTTCCATGCTCAGGCAGCCGGTGAGCGCCATCGCAACCGCGCCCGCCAGCATCGCCTCGGCGATGGGAACCGAAGACGTAACCCCAGCGAACAGCACCGCCGCCGTGATCACCAGCGCCCAGCGCGCTTTCTGCGGTCTGGGCGGGCGCGATGCATGGCTGCTCTGCATCACCATATAATCACGCTCGTTGGCAAGCTGCTTGATTTTGCTGACCGCGCCAACCATCAGCAGCGCGTCGCCGACCTGGAGCGGGAATTTACCCACATCGGTGCGGTAGCTGCGCCCTTCGCGCCAGAGCGCGACGGTCGTCAAGCCGAACTTGCTGCGAAAATTCAGTTCGGTCAGCGTCCTGCCAAGCACGCCGGCGCGCGGCGGGATGATGACTTCAGTCAGGTCGACCGGGTAATTGTGGCTGGGACCGCCGCCGTTTTCGCGCCCCCTGGTCAACCCCCACTCGGAAAGCTGGTTGACGCGCTCCTCGCGCCCCAGCACCAGCAGGTAATCGCCGACACTGATGGTCTGGTCGGGCGTAGGCGACAGGATGGCGTGCTGTCCGCGCCAGATCGCCAGCACGGTCACGCCCAGCGCCCCGCCGATATGACTATCCTTAAGCGACGTGCCCGCCAACCGTGAATCCGACGGGACTTTATACTCCCACAGCCGTTCCTCAAGCTGGTAGGTTTCATAGAGGTTGCGCGACAGCGCGCGCGAACTCAGCTTCTGTCCAAGCGACTCGCGATCCGGCAGAAAGCGCCGACCGATCAGCACCATATAGAGCAGCGACGTAAGGGTGATCACCCCGCCGGTCGGCAGAAAATCGAGCATATTCAAGCCGCGCTCGTGCTGATCCAGCAGGATGCCGCTGACGATGATATGGGCGCTGGTGAAGTAGGTCGCCATGCCGCCCGCCAGCGTGCCGAACGCCAGCGGAATCAGCAGCCTGGATGGGCGAACGTTGGAATCCCGCCCGACCTGCACAGCCGCGGGCAGCAGAACCGCACCGGCGGCGACGGTGCTCATGATGAGCGAGAGCAGCGCGCCCGCGCCCATGATCATCGTCACCAGACGGGTCTCGCTCCCCTTGCCAATCTCACGGAGTCGATCCGCGACCCACTGCACGATGCCGGTATCTTCCAGCCCACGTGAAATGATGAACAAGCCGATAATGACAATGACCGCTTCGCTGCTGAACCCCGAAATCGCCTGATCCGGGGTGACGACGCCGGTAAAACTGAGCGCCAGCAGCACGAGAATGCCGATAATGTCCAGGCGCACCCGATTCGAGAGAATCAAAACCAGCGCCGCCAGGATAATGACGATCAGGATTATCTCATTGGAGGTAAACATGTGGCTGACTATATTTTTGGCGTGCGATACTCGGTAGTATATGCCGCCTGCCGCGCCAATGCAATCCGAAACGAGCGACCGATTATGTCAGTTCAGCGCTGTCCAGAATGATCGTCACCGGACCATCGTTGTGAATTTCGACGAGCATCATCGCGCCGAAAACGCCATGCTCGATGCGGGTGATGCCTTCGGCGCGCAGGCGCTCGGCGTAGTAATCGACCAGCGGCGACGCGACATCCGGCTGCGCGGCGTCGATGAAGCTGGGACGCCGCCCCTTGCGGGCATCGGCGTACAGCGTGAACTGCGAAACAACCAACACGCCGCCGCCCGTCTCCAGCGCGGACAAATTCATCTTACCCTGCTCGTCTTCAAAAACGCGCAGGTTGGCGGTTTTGCGGGCGAGCAGTTCCGCCTCGGCGCGGGTGTCGCCGTGCGTGACGCCGACCAGCGCCACAAAGCCGTTGTCTACCGCGCCGGTCACGCGACCCTCGACAGTCACGCTGCCCCGGCGTACTCGCTGTAAGATGACGCGCATGATTAAGTGCCTTGTGCTGAGTGCTGAAAGGGTGTTTGTAAAGACGTAGATTACATCATCTTCTTGCTTCTACCCCACCCCTCGACGCTGCGCGTCGTTCCCCTCCCCGAATTCAAGGAGGGGAAAAATCAGGGCGCAGCGCAGTGTTCTTAGCCCTTCCCCCCTGAATTCGGGGGAGAAGGGTTGGGTTGAGGGGGCAAACCTTGCTTTCACAAACACCCTCTGAGTGCTGGGCTTGCCTGTGGCAAGCGTGTGCTGAGTGGGAGTGTAGCGAAGATTTCGAACAGCGGCGAGACGTAACCCTGAACCGGTGACAAATATCAGTCGCGCGCGCCGGACAAATCGGGCATAGTGGTGGGCGTATCCGAGTTCTACACGGTTAACGCATCTACAATGCGCGCCGTCTGCACCTGCTCCACCTGTTGCTGCTCTCCCTCAGACAAACGTATGGGGTGTCAGAAGCCGCGCATACTCGGAACATCAGTGGACTACGAGCTACCCTCAACAAGTAGCTCGTAGTTTTTATTGGGCTGGACGTTAGATTTCGGCGCTGGACGTGGGCGGCTCGTAGTAAATGCCTTCGGCACGCTGCATCGTCGCCAGATGCTCCTGCCAGTGGAACAGGAAATACTGCTGGAACGCCTGCTCGATGGTCAGGAAGCTGCCGGCTGGCGGGTGGTAGATTTCACGGGTGAAGCGGTCAATCGGCAGGGTCAGGATCAGGTCGGTAATGCGGGCTTCGTTGCGCTGGATGCCGCGAATAGTCGTGGCGACGATGCGCCCGCGAAAGAGGGTGGCGGTGAAATTGTTGAAGGAATTGAGCGCCCCCAGCGAAAGCGGCACATGAATGCCGAGCAGCGCCAGCTTGATGCCCATGATCGCCAGGTTGTCGATGGTATTCAGGTGTGCCAGCAGCGCCGCCAGCGACCAGCCGTGATAGCGCGGATCGTAGTAGCGCTCCGGCGGGACACTTTCCGCCTGCGCGATGACCGCCTGCCGCACGCGCCGAATGTCGGCGACCAGCTCCTGACGCTCTGTTTCCGTGTCCAGAAAACGAAATTCCTGCGCGAACCCGGACTCCATCGCGATAAATCCTCATCCGTACACTTGCCAACATCTTACGATCTTCATGGCGCTCAGTCAACCAAACGGGGAAATTGCTTACCCGCCGATCTTTTGCGCCGATGACGCCAACTAGTACAATTAATGCCCAGTGGGAGACAAATACCGATGGCTGACAGCCTCTTTGATAATCGTTACCGATATGACTACATTTACCCGCGCGGGCGCTCCGGCGAGACGCTGCGCGCGGTCGATACGCAGGACAACGACCGCCCCGTCGTGATCAAGCGCCCCGCGCCGCAGGACGCGCCGCCGATTCGCGCCGGGCAGGAAGTGAGCATCCTCAACGAGCGCAAGGCGCTGACACGGCTGGCGGGTCACGCTGTGCTGACGACACTGGTCGGCAGCGGACAGTTCGCCGTCAGCGGCATGATGCACCAGTACATCGCCATGGAGCGCGCCGAAGGCACGACCGTCGCGCAGAGCGTGAGCGAGATGGCGCAGCGCGGCGAGCGGATGCCCGAACTCGAAATGCTGGTGATCATCGAGAGCCTGCTCGACCTGCTCGCCAAGGCGCACGCGGCGGATATCGTCTACAACGACGTGGACGCCAAGCACCTGTTCTGGGATCGCGACAGTTACCGCCTGAAGGTGATCGACTGGGGCAACGCCGTCTTCCTGGAAGGCGACGAAGTGACCGCGCAGGGCATCAGCCGCCAGACCGACGTATTTCAGGTGGGCGAGCTGCTGTATTTCATCCTCACGGGCGGCGGACGGCTCGACAACCCGCGCGACGCGGGCGAAGATTTTCGCATCAACTTCGGGCACGATTCGGATCGCATCTCCGGGCGGCTGCAAACGATCATCAGCCGGGCGGCGCACCCCAACCCGCGCCTGCGCTACAGCTCGATCACCGAGCTGCGCAAGGAACTGAGCGAATACCGCCTGCCACTGGAGCGCGAACGAAACGCCGTGATTGGGCGCGTGGTCGACCGGCTGCGGCGCGACCTGAGCAAGGACGAACTGAACGGCTTGCTCAAGGCGCTCGAACCGGCGCTGGCGATGGACCCCGGCTACCCGCCGTCGAAACAGGCGTACAGCGAGATCATCAACCGCCAGAACGATCTGGAAGTCTCCGCCGACCTCGACGCGGCGCGCATCTACATGGAGAGCGGCAACTGGTCGCGCGCCATGACGATGTTCGACGAACTGCGCGCCCGCGCTCGCGGCGACACCGCCGCCCTGGTTGGGCTGATGCTCGACTGGGCGCGAATTCTCGCCGACAACACCGAAACCGAGACACCGCCGACCGCCTTCGACGCCATCGTGCTGATGTTCGAA
>JADLHH010000242.1 GCA_020848855.1 Anaerolineae bacterium
CGGCGTTCCTTGTCGATTACGTGGCTGTACACCTGCCCCGCCGTGACGTTGCACAGCCGACTCAGGCTTTCGTCGATGAAGCGCTCGTAGTGTCCCAGGTCGAGGTCGGTTTCGGCGCCGTCGCCGGTGACGAACACCTCCCCGTGCTGGTACGGACTCATCGTGCCCGGATCGACATTGAGATAGGGATCGAGCTTCTGAATGGCAACCTTCAAACCGCGCGCCTTGAGTATGCGCCCGATAGCTGCCGCCGTCACGCCCTTACCCACCGAGCTGACGACGCCGCCTGTACAGAAGATGTATTTCGGATTCATGCCCACCCTATTGTGACTACTCCGCCCAACAAAAAACTGCGGCGGGGACTCTGTGATCCCCGCCGTCGTTACCCTATCCGTATGGCGCTGCTAAACGAGTCTTCCGAGGTCGTCGGCGGTGCGCCGCATGTCCAGTAAGATTAACCCTAACCGGGCGCCTTCGCGCACCAGCGTCGTGAGCACCGCTTCTTCGCCCACCGACATCAGGATGACCAGACCTTCACCGCCGCGTATGTACACCTGATCGAGCGCCCCTCGCCCAAGTTCAGTCGCGATCCGTTCGCCCAGAGACAACATCGCCGCGGACATCGCCGAAACACGGTCTTCCTCAACATTCGCCGGGAGCGATGACGCCATCGCAAGCCCATCGACGCTGACAACCGCGGAAGCCTCGATTTCCGGCGTGGTGGCTTGCAGGTCTCGAAGACGTTCCACCATCAACTCTGTGCGCGATTTTGCCATTGTGGAAGTGATCCTCAAGCCTGAAGCGCGATGCACATGCAACCACCCTATTATACTGAAGGGCGTCCAAACGGCAAGCGCGCGCACCGGGGAACAGGGCAAACGCATCAAACCGCAAAAGTGAGTTCATGAACCGCCAAGCCGCCAAGAACGCCAAGAGACGCAGGACGGGCATGGCGCTGCCATGCCCCTGCAACGACACCTGTAAACCATTTTGACCGGCATCCTGATTTTGATGCGTTTGCCCCGCGCAGGGGAGCAGCCAGATGGCGACGATTTCAACGCAGTCGCGCTGTCATACGAGCATTTACGGCGGGTACGCGCCGCAGACGAGTCTGTTATTCTCATCAACATCGGCTATACTGAAACCAGATGTCGGAGAGTGATAAGCGTATCCATGTCCAATATCCCATCAGAAACACGCCAGATGAGCAACAATTCTCGCCCGCGTCACGTCGAGATCGTCCAGCAGGTTGCCGAGCGCATCGCCCACAGCGTGGGACAGGTAATCCTCGGCAAGCGCAACGAAATCCGCCTGACTGTGCTGGGGCTTCTGAGCCAGGGACATATCCTGATCGAGGACATTCCCGGCGTCGGTAAGACGATGATGGCGAAAGCCCTCGCCCGCTCGATAGGCTGCACCTTCAGCCGCATCCAGTTCACGCCCGACATGCTCCCATCGGACGTGACTGGCGTGTCGCTCTTCAACCAGAAAACCCGCGAATTCGAGGTCCGCGCCGGACCGGTCATGGCGCAGATCGTCCTGGCGGACGAAATCAACCGCGCCACGCCGAAAACCCAGGCGGCGCTGCTCGAAGCGATGGAAGAACGCCAGATCACGGTCGACGGCACGACCTATCCGCTTCAGGAGCCGTTCCTGCTGCTGGCGACGCAGAATCCCATCGAATATGAAGGGACGTTCCCGCTGCCTGAAGCCCAGCTCGACCGCTTCATGCTGCGCATCCAGTTAGGATACCCGACTTCCGTCGAGGAAATCACAATTCTCTCATCGCAGCAGTACGAACACCCCATCCAGAATGTCTACCAGGTGGTGAGCGTTCAGGAACTGCTGGCGGCGCAGCAGGCGGTGCGCGAAGTCTACGTCGCCGACGAAGTCAAACGTTACATCATCGACCTGGTTGCCGCCTCGCGCCAGCACCCCGACGTGTACCTCGGCAGCAGCCCGCGCGGCTCGCTGGCGCTGTTCCGCACCTCGCAGGCGCGCGCGGCGATGGCGGGGCGCGACTACGTCATCCCCGACGACGTGAAGGCGCTCGCCGAAGTGACGCTGGCGCACCGCGTGATTGTCGGACCGGCGGCGCGCATCAAGGATATTTCGTCGCGCACCATCGTGCAGGACATCCTCGCCACTACGCCGGTTCCGGGGGCAACCGTGCGCTAACATGCCCAACCGTCGCAACGCGATCTACGGTCTGCTGATCATCATCCTGCTGACCGGGCTGTTCACCGGACGCGCCTTCTTCTTCAACCTCGCCTACCTGCTGGGCGGGCTGCTGTTTGTGTCGCTGCTGTGGTCGCTGGTAGCGGTACGCTGGATCGGCATCAGCCGCCGGACGCGCGCGCGCCGAGCACAGGTCGGGCGCAGCCTCGATGAAGCCTTCGTCGTCCAGAACCGCGCGCTCCTGCCCAAGCTGTGGCTGGAAATCCGGGATGAATCCGACCTGCCGGGTCACCGCGCCAGCCATGTCGTCCCGGCGCTGGGCACGCGCGGCAGCTACCGCTGGTACGTCGAAACGCCGTGTCTCGTGCGCGGCGAATTCCGGTTGGGACCGATGACCGTCATCAGCGGCGACCCGTTCGGGCTGTTCACCGCCCCACGCCGGATCGGGGCGACTTCGCGGATCATCGTCTACCCGGCGACTGTCCCCTTGAGCAAGGTCGAACTGCCGCTCGGCGTGCTTTCGGGCGGCGACGCCGAGCGCCGCCGCGCCCACTTCATCACTACCAACGCGGCGGGCGTCCGCGAATATGTCTCCGGCGATAGCTTCAACCGGATTCACTGGGCGAGCAGCGCCCGCAAAGACCGGCTGATGGTCAAGGAATTCGAAATCGATCCGCAGGCGGACATCTGGATGTTCGTCGATTTATCGCGCTCGTCGCTGGTCGAAGACCCCAGCCTGCGCAGGTTCAACGGCGACGGCGCGGTGATCCCCACCAGCCCCGGCATCCCGGCTTCGACTGAGGAATACGCCGTCGTGGTGGCAGCGTCACTGGCGCAGTACTTCATCGAAATCGAGCGGGCACTCGGCTTCGTCGCTTACGTGCCGCACCGCGAGGTGTACCAGCCGGAGCGCGGCAACAAACAGCTTCTCCGCGTCCTCGAAACGCTGGCGATTGCCCGCAGCAAGTCGGTGTACAGCCTGGGGCAGATGCTGGCGCTGGAAACGCCTTACCTGACGCGCGGCACCACGCTCGTAATCGTCACGTCGTCGCTCGAACCGACGTGGATCGCCGAAGCACAGACGCTTTCCCGGCGCGGCATCCGCCCGATGTGCGTGCTGATCGATCCGTCGTCGTTCGGCGGGCTGGGCAGACCGGACGATACACGAGCGATGC
>JADLHH010000243.1 GCA_020848855.1 Anaerolineae bacterium
ACCGCGCTGCCGAGGTTCGCCGTCACGTCCGCGCCGGTGATCTCCGTCACCCAGAAGGCGATGCGCGTCCCGTCCGGCGACCAGCTTAGCTCGCCGACCGCCAGCCCGTTGATGCGTTCCGCGCCGTACTGCGCCGTCAGGCTCGTCCAGCGCACCGGCGCGCTCATGCCCGGCTGGATGGCGAAGATTTCGCCGCCTACGCCGTCGCCCACGGGAAACGGCGCGACATAAGCCAGCCACGCGCCATCCGGCGACCACGACTGCGCGTTGAAATACGCCTGCTCCAGCCCTAGATCAACGTCGTTTCGGGTTGCGAACGGCTCCAGATTCACCAGCCAGCGCCGGAACTGGTTGTCGACCGCCTCGATCAGGATGCCGTAGCGCCCGCCCGGCTGAATCGAGATCACGCTGTGGACATCCAGATATTCGCGCGCGTCGCTGCCCATCGGCTGGATGTAGGCTTGCTTGCCCGGCGTCCACACCAGATACGTGTTCGCATCCCACCAACTGACTTCGGCGGCGTTTTCCGCCACGAATGTGCGTTCCGTCCCATCCAGTCGCATCTTGTTGAAGCTGTTGGTCAGGTCGTTGAAATACGTGATCCACGTCGCGTCCGGCGAGAGGTGACAGTTTCGGCTGCACGGCGTGGTTTCGGGCAGGGGGTAGCGCCGCCCGCTGTCGACGTCGTAGACCCACAGCGCGCTCTTGTCGAACGCCGTCAGGATGATGCCCCCCGGCTGAAAATTCGTGCCGCCCGCTTGCACCCCGACCCCCGGACACACGCTCGTGATCTCGCCGTCGGCTTGCGCTGGCTGCCACGCCATCATCAGGGCGAGACTCACAACCAATATCATCGTCAACCGGCTCAAACAGCACACCCGTGTTCTGAACTCAATCCTCAGTCCTGATCCCGCGCTTGCTTTCGGCAAGCCCAGTCCTTCTATCCATAAATCTTGCGCCGGAGCTGTTCCTCGTCGCTCAGCATTTCCGGCAGTTCGATCTGCCAGACGTGGATCGCGCTCAATCGGTCGTCCGCGCCGCCATCCGCGATGTACAGGTGATCGCCCATCAGCAGGCAGTCCATCGGGCGATGGAGCGGCACGTCCGTCAGCTTGCCGAAGCAGTCGCGCAGGCGCGGTTCCTCGTTGCAGTCGTAGAAATGCGCCAGGTACATCACCCGCGTCTCGTAATCATACGACTGCCCGTCCTCGTCCACCCGCGTTTCCGGCAGCGCCACCGCCAGCCGCAGCCGGCGGCACACGAAGTACAGCGCCGGGCGCACGACCCGCGCTTCGGCGAGCACGTAGCTATCGGCGATGCCCAGCAGCATCGGCGGCATCACGTTCAGCCCCATCCGCTCGATCAGCAGCATCTTGTCTTCGATGTTCAGCGGCTGCACCAGGTCGAGCGTGCGCTCGGCTTCGCGCATCCCCCGGTGGCGTGCCCCGGCAAAATTGAGTGTCATCGTCTGCCAGCCGGTCTTGGGCTTGGCGATTTCCGGCGGCAGCGCCAGCGGCTGCGCCCCGCCTTCTGCTTCGCGCTCATCGACCGTAGCCACGACCGCGCCGTCGAAATTCAGCGCGTGCTGCGCCACCCAGCCCTCGTCGCCGTAGACTTCCTCGGCGTAGATCATCCGGTCGGGCGTCACCCCGATGATGCTGCAGTCGCCGTTGTGCTTCAGCGGCAGCGTCGTCACGTGTGAGACGGGTAGTTCGAGCATCGTGTTCTATCCATCGAGCCTTCTGCGTACCGGCGCAGGGTTGGAAGCTATGAATTTTGATCGAAAAAGCGAAAAAAAGACGAATTTTCCTAAACTTAATCGCACGTTTGTTTCGGGCATGTTATACTCTGAATGTCAACAGTATTTAGGAGCACGAGGCGTTTTTACAATGCCGCGACATTACAGCGCCATTATAACCGATCAGCAGGCGGAGGGTTCGCCGAAATCGTATGAACAGCGTGAACCCCTCAGCCCCCGCCAGTCCATGACCATTCCCGCCCTGCATACCGACTCGCTGCGCGCCGCGCCGGTCGCGGAAACCGGCATCATTGCGGCGGTGGTGGTTACCGGCGAAGGCTCTGACAACAGCGAGACTCAGGACGCGATGCGCACCACCGCCGAAACCCAGACTGTGCCGGTGCAGGCGTTCACCACGACCCACCAGGTTTCGGCGTTGATCGTCGAGGACACGTTCGAGCTTGCCGAAATTCTGCAGATCACGCTCCAGCGGATGCACATTGTTACCGCCCACGAGAGCCACGTCGCCCGCGCCGTCGCCCGCTATCACGAGATGAAGCCCGACGTGGTGCTGCTGGACATCGGCTTGCCCGACGGACCCGGCTGGAATTTTCTTGAACGTGTCAAGGCGGAAAACCACCAGTCCGGCGGCAAAATGCCCGCCGTGATCGTCATCACCGCTTACGGTGACCCGGCGAACCGGCTGGTCGGCAAGCTGCATGGCGTCGATAGCTACCTGATCAAGCCCTTCACACCCCACGAGGTCGAGCGCACCGTTCAGATCGCCCTCAGCAGCGCCGCCGGATGAGCCGTTCGCTCACGCGGACGGTCCCGGCGGTGCTGGTTCTTGCCGTACTCGCCGTTTTTCTCTACCTTCTCCAATTCGTCAATAGCCCCGCCACGCTGATCGGTCGCCCGGCGCTGACGCTCGACGACCGCACCGGGCGTCCGCTTCAGGCGCTCTACCAGTTGGAAGCGCAAGCCGCGCTCGACGGCTGGACGCCGGAACGCGCGCGCCTTGCCGGGAATCTCTGGCGTCAGGCGGGCGACCTGCGCCGCGCCGTCGCCTACTGGGAATCCGCCGACCCCGAACCTGCTGTGCTGCGTGACCGGGCGCAGGCATACGTCCAGCTTGAGCGCTGGGCGGACGCCGCCGACGCGCTGGCGAACCTGCTGGCGCGGCTTCCCGAAAATTCGCCGGATCGCGCGTGGGCGCAGTTCCAGCTTGGGCTGATTCGCGCCGCCTACGATCCGACCAGCGCCCTCGACCTGCTGCGCGCTGCGGAACCGGCTTACGGGGCGTCGGCGCTGGCGCTG
>JADLHH010000244.1 GCA_020848855.1 Anaerolineae bacterium
GCGCTTCGGATTGCGCTCGGCGATGATCTGGCGCAGCGTTTCCCACTGATCGTGCGGGCTTTCGAGGTTCCAGACATCCTGCATCAAGCCCTGCATGTCGGTGAGCGAGATGTTGATGCGCTCGACGCCCTGCTCCGCGCCCCGGTCGAAGAACACGACTATCTGGAGGATGGGCGCCCAGCATTCCCAGGGGATGAGGGTGGTGAAGACCGGGTCGTGGTTGTCTTCGTTGCAGATGATGACCCACATGTCGAAGCCGGTCTCGCGCATGACAGCGGGCAGGACGGTTTCGAAACGCTGGCGCAGCAGCTCATTGACAACCCGCGCCTGATCGCGCACTCCCAGTATGGTCGGACAGTCGAGTTGTGAAACCATCGTGGTATTCCTTTTGTAGAGTCGCGCAGTTGTAGAGTACAGAATGCATTTTGATGATGACAAGCCTTGACAACGCCATTTTAGCGCAGGCGAGGGAAAACGGGGGCGGCATGATGGGCAGACATACGGGTCTGCCCCTACAAAGACATGTTTTCCTTCGACTCGTTGGCACGAATCAGGGCGCACACCCGTGCGCCCCTACAAAACGCCCCGGATATATTTGCGGGCAGAAATCAGTCGAGGTGGAAGATTTCCTCAAGCTCGATGAACATCTGATCGGGGTGCGCGCCGGGCGGGATTTCGAAGAAGGGCGACATCATCGCCTGCCAGCGGGCGTTGACTTCGCGGTTTTCCATCGCCGCCTGCGCCGCCGCCAGGCTGTCGGGCGTTTCGAAATAGCCGAACAGCAGCCCGTCGTCGCGCAGGAACAGCGAATAATTATGCCAGCCGGAGTCGCTGAGCGCCGCGAGCATCTCGCTCCACACAGCTTTGTGGTGCTGCCTGTATTCTTCGAGGCGATCCGCCCTGACCTTGATGATGAATCCGACGCGCTTCATGAGGATTATTCTCCAAAGCCCGAATATTGGGGGCGATTATACCCAAAGGACAGGGCTACCCCACCCCGGCGCACGGCTCAGCTTCGCTGACCTTCGCGCGCCACCCCTCCCCGAATTCAAGGAGGGGGAAGACGTGGGCGTGAAACAATCGGGTGTGGGCACGTGCAACCGTCGGTTGCCACGCAAGCGGCATCCGTAGGGATGTCTCGCCCCTACAATCAGGGCAGGCACACGGGTCTGCCCCTGCGCATTGGCATAGAAGGTCTCAGGCAGGCGGGTGGTAGGTGATGTCCGGGAAGCCGAGCGCGCGCAGGGCGTCGCCGACGCGGGCAACATCGTCGGCATCGTCGGCGTCGTAGGTCATGACGTGGATGACGCGCTCGTCAGGGTGAGCACGTCCCGCCGTCGCCACCTTCGACTTATAGCCGAGCCTGCCGGCTTCAGTCGCGGCTTTGACCAGCGCCCACTGAGCATCGACCTGCTGAATGGTGGTCTGGATCAGCCAGTGACCGGCGCGCGGGGTTGGCGGGCTGCCCGCCATCTGGCGCTTCGCTTCGATCCAGTAGACGGCAGCGATCCGCGACGGCTGCGCCTGCGCGTCAAGTTCGGCGCGCGCCTGCTGCACGCGGCGGATCAGGTCGAGATCAGGCTTATCGCTCATTATTCGACGGCTTTTGCCAGCGGCAGCCGGAAGCCGAAGGTGCTGCCTTTGCCATATTCGCTGGTGAAGTGAACCGTGCCGCCGTAGCGCTCGACGATCTTTTTGACGAGGTAGAGACCCAGCCCGGTGCCGTCAATCGCCTGGGTTTCGCGGGTTTTGACGCGGTGGAACGGCTGGAACAGCAACTCCTGCTGGTCTTCGGGGATGCCGTAGCCATTGTCGGTGATTTCCAGCACCGCTGAATCGCCGTCGCGGCGGACGCGGGCGTCGATCTGCCCGCCGGACTGCGTGTATTTGATGGCGTTGCCCAGCAGGTTGGCGATCGCTTCGCGCAGTTCGGACGAATCGCCATAGACGGCGACCGGCTCGACCGTGAGGCTGGTCTTGTGGTCTTTCTGCCGGATGTGGTCCGCCATGTCCTTGAGCGTGCGCTCCAGCAGGTTGCCCAGCTTGACGCGCATGAGCGTCACGTCGCGGTGTTCGGCGATGCGCTCCAGCGAGAGGATGTCCGAAGTCATCTGGGTCATGCGGGCGACCGCCTGCCGGATGGCGTTGACGTACATGCCGTCCATGTCGTTGTAGTACTGCGCGAGGTCTTCGTTGAGCAGCTCAGTGTAGCTGGCGACAATCGACAGCGGGCTGCGCAGGTCGTGGGCGGCGACGCGGATCATGTGGGTTTTGAGCTGTTCGAGGTCGCTGACCTGCGTGTACAGGTTGCGAAGCTCGGCAAGCTGGGTCTGCATGGTTTCGTAGAGCCGGGCGTTTTCGATGGCGCTGGCGACGCGGGCGGCGAGCAGTTGGGTGAACTCGAACGCTTCGGACGTGAAGCGCTCCGGGGCGCTGGTTTCGAGGTTGAGGACACCCACGATCTTGCCGTGGGCGATCAGCGGGATGGCGATCTCGGCGCGGGTGGTCGGCAGGTCGGCGATGTAGTCGGGGTCGCTCATCACGTCGGTGACCATTTCGGCGTGCTGGTTGCGAATGACGCGGGCGACGATGCCGGTATTGAGCGGGATCATCGGCTCTGGGAAGCCGCCGATTGCGCGGGCAAGCTGGATGCGCTCGTGCTCGATTAACCCGACGAACCCGGTGTCTGCCCCGCTGAGCAGCAGCGCGGCGTTGAGCGCCACCGACAGCACGGTATCCAGCACCAGCGTCTGGTTGAGTTCGACATCGACTTGCTGGAGCAGGGCGAACTGGCTGAAGCGCTTGTTGAGGGCAACGGCTGCCTTTGCCCGCTCGGTGATATCGCGGACGACGCCGTGATAGCCGACCGGCGCGCCATCGGCGTCGCGGTTCAGGGCGACCGAAATCTCAAGCTGGCGCGGCTCGTCATCGACGCGGCGGATGGGGCATTCGACGGCAGGGGCTGGCTCGCCGGTCTCGTGGACGCGGCGAGCGACCTGTTTCAACCGGGTGAGAGCATCAGCGTCGAGGAAGCGCTGCGGCGTGCTGGCGATGACTTCGGCAGGGCTGGCAGCGCCGATGATGCGGCTCAGGCTGGTGTTGACGACCAGCAGCCTGCCTTCCAAATCCGTCTGATAGTAGCCGTCGGCGATTTCCTCAAGCAGCGCAACGCGAAGCGGGTTCTGCTGTCCCGCTTCGGGAGCGGGGCGGCGTCGTGAACCCCGGCTCGAATGCTTAATCATGCGCACGTCCCTGCACGTAGCTCCTCACGAGGCATACATCGCTCAATCGAGCGTGTAAGGCTCAACCATAACACACAACTATACATCCAGATTGCAGGATTTTCGAAAAAGGTAAATAGTCGTAGGCTGGCGGGAGTAGAATCGCAGGGTTTCCACCCCCGCCAGCGATGAGGCGTGATCAGCCGGACGTGCGCAGCGAGGCGAGCGCCTGGCAGGCGGGGCACGAGCCGTCGGGACGGATGATGGCATAGCCGCCCTGCGGGTCGTTGTCCACGAACTGCGTGAAGTTGACGTTGAAGACGATGATCAGGTCGACGTTACCGTTTTCAGCCGCCACCTGCACGGCGTCCGCCAGCCATTCCGCCTGTTCCTGAACGCTGGTGTTCGCGCCCCAGGCGAAGCCCGAAGGCAGCGTGCCGTAGCCGTCGGCGGAAAGATAACCCATCTCGCTGAAGCACAGCCGCTCGCCGGTGCTGCGGAACGGGAACAGCGCGCGCTGGAGCATGAGCGGGAAGTAGTAGGTCGGGTAGTCGCCGCGCGGGTCGCCACCCTGCTGGCGCGGCGAGATGATGCCTTCGTTGTAGTGGATGCCGATGCAGTCGGCGTACTGCGCCGCGCCGGCGTTCGCCATGCCCAGATAGTAGCGGTCGTCGTTCCACACACGATCCAGCCCGAACGCGCCTTCCGCGCCGGTGGGCGAGGGCGCGCCGGTGACGACCTTAATGGTCGGGGCGACGGCTTTGATGGCGTCGTGCGCCTGGCGGAGCAGCTCGGTATAGCTGCGCGGGTCGATTTGCCCCTGCGGCCATTCGCGGTCGAGGTTCATCTCATTCCACACCTGAATAGCGTCCGGCTGGAGCGCGGCAAGCTGTCCGACGAATTCGGCATAGAGCGGGTAGTAGGCGCTGCCCTGCTGCCCCAGCTCGTCTTTGTTCCCCTTGATGCTGAGGAAGACGAAGAAGCCGTGCTCGTGCGACCAGTTGATGCGGTCGCGGGCGACGGTGATCAGCGACGAATCGCCGATGACGAACGGAATCTGCCACTTGATCCAGGTCATGCCCGCCTGCTGCATCAACGGGATGGCGTCCTCGTCGAAGTTGTCCAACTGACCGCCAACCGGGACGGGCAGGTCGTTGACGACCGTCGGGCGTGGGACGATCTCCGGCGTTTCGGCAGCCGCCTGCGTCGGCTCGACGTTGGTTTGCGGCGGCGGCGCGTTCGGGTCGTTTTCGATGCGCAGCGGCGTGACAGTCACCACCGTAATCTCGCCGCTGGTGTGGATGACGCGCAGGCGCAGGGTGTAAACGCCGTTGGCGACGATGGTCGTGTTGAACTGCGCCAGCGCTCCGCCGGTGACCGGGGCGCTGCTGGGCAGCGTGACCGGCGTCCAGGCGGTGGTGTTCGGGTCGGCGTTGGCGTCGGCAACCTCGAAGAAATAGGTTTGCAGGTCGGACGGGTTCACTGTGCCGGTGATGGTCACGATGCCCTGTACGGTGGACACCGCCTCCGGGAACGTGATCTGAACCGTAGAGTCCTGCGCGAACACCGGCAGGGTGAAGAACAACAGCAGAAACACAAACAGAAATCGGCGCATAGGGTTCGGCTCTCCTTAAACGTAGTTAAGGGACTGAGGTTCGAGGACTGAGGACTGAGATGTCTCAGCCGTCAGCCCTCATCCTTGCGCAGCAAGGTACTCAGTCCTGAAATTCTCAGTCCTCAGTCCTTGCGAGTTACGGGCAGCCGCCCTTTGCCAGCGTGTAGGTGACGGTGCGGACGTTGTCACCTTCGTTGTTTTCGGGAATCTGGTTGCCAGGGTCGATGACCAGCGTGATGTTGTGCTGCTCGTTGTACCAGGTGCTGATAGTGAGCGGCATGTTCACGCGGAACGTCTGACCGGGCTGGAGCACCGGGAAACCACCCAGCGTGCTGCCCTGCTGCGAGCCGTCGGCGGTGCGCGTATCCACCAGCGAAACCGTACCGCTGTTGTTGGTCGGCACCGAGCCGAGGTTCGCCACGTCGAAGCCGACGTTGAAGGTCTGGGCGCAGGACGGACCGCTGGGGTTCAGTTCGACGATGCCGGCGACCAGGTTCGCCTGCGACACCGGGACGGGCGTGAGCGTCGGCAGCGGCGTCGGCGTGTTGGTCGGGCGCGGCGGCGGCTGGAGACGCGGCAGGTTGTTCAGGCTTCCGGCAGTCTGGACGATGGTCGGCGAGACCCAGCCGACGCGCCCGTCGTCCAACTGAACCTGATACCAGCCGGAACCCTGATTGCTAATGCCCAGAATGCGGGCGGTCGTGCCGGTGGGCAGCGACGCGATGATGTTATAGACGGTAGCGTCGCCGGTTCGCATGTTGCCGGATGGGCTGGACGTGATCGTCACGCGCGGCGTGAGGTCTTCGGTCGGGATAGGCGTCACCGTCGGTAGCTGCGGCGTGGCGGTGGGGATGGGCGTAGCAGTCGCGGCGAACGGCGGTGGCGTATTTTCGATGCGCAGCGGCGAAACAACGTGGAAAACCGGCGTCCCACCGGCGACGTTGACGGTCAGGCGCATTTCGTACAGCCCGTCGGTGATCAGCGTCGTATCCCACACGCCGAGCACCGAATCCTGCACCGGAAGCTGGCTTGGCAGGATTGCCGGGAACCAGATATCGGCGCCCACCTGCGGGGTCAGGTCGGCGTTGAGTGGGCGAAACTCAATGAAATAGTTGGACATGTTCGGCAGGTTCGCCGTACCGCGAATCTGGAACTGCCCGCGCAGGATGTAAACGGGCGGGGGCCAACTGATATTGGCGTTGGGGTTGGCAGCCTGCGTGGTCGTCTGGGCGGACGCCGCGATTGGCAGTACGAACACCAGAATAAGCAATAACGCAACGAAGCGTTTCATACGGGACTCCTGACACACATGGGGCAGATGCGGCACCAAACTATAGCCATTGTACCCAATAATTTCTGTAATGTGCTAACGATTCGCCTACGCTCGGTCGCTGAGGGCGATACGCCGGGCAAATTCAGTTTCAATCGCGGGTGAGCAGGGAAGCGGCGGAGCGAAACGCCAGCGCCGTAATCAGCAGCGGCAGCACCACCGGCAGCACGATTTCGACCAGCAGGTGACCGGCGGTATCGAGGGGAGCCAGCCGCGCCAGGTTGATCAGGGCGAAATAGGCGCCGCCGACGCCAACGGTCGTGACGATTGCCGGGATGCGCGACGGAATCGCCGCGCCTGCCAGCACGCCCAGCGCGCCGATCATGACCGGCTCGATCAGCACGCGCACGATTGCCGCGCCCAGCGCGAGGATCAGACTGAGGCGCATCAGCACCGGATCGTCGGCAAATGAGATGACCACGTCGTACTGGATGACCAGCAGTGGCAGGCTGACGGTCGCCGCGCCCATGAGCACGAGGCTCAGGTTCTCGGTCTGCCGCCAGACCGCCGCCGCCATCTTGCTGAACAGGGTGTGCAGCGTGGGATGCGGAATGAGCAGCAGCAGGTCGAGCGTGGTGTTGCGGCGCTCTTTGGCGACCGAAGTCGCCGCCGCCGCACCGATGCTGTAGAGAATCTGCGCGTAGAGCACCAGCCCGACCGGCAGCAGCACCAGCGTGACGGTCACGGTCGGCATGAGCAGCACGAAAATCACCGGGAAGACGAACGACGCCAGCACCAGCCCCACCTGGACAAGATAGACGCGCAGCACCAGCATGAGATCGGGCGTCAGCGTCTTCCAGTACGCGCCCAGGTCACGGCGCACGACTGGATTCGTGCGGCGCGCCCATGCCGGCAGATTACGGTCGATGTCCGGGACGAAGGTTTGTTTGATGCGGATAGTCGCCGCATCGAAGAAAGCTCGATCCAAGGTGCGATCCGTTCAACGTTCGTTACTTCCAGTAATAACCACAATACTGATATTCCGTTCAATTTTAGCACGGTTTTGCGACTCGGCGGGAGATTTGGGCGGCGGGTGGCGCACTGGGTGTCTCTGCAGGTGGCGTCTTTGGTGGGTTCCACCCCTGACCAATTCAGACCCGTCCGGCGGGCGTTGTGATATGATTGTGGCAGGGAGACCAGGATGAACGAGACCCAACTCAGCCCGCGCGCCCAGCGCCTGCGCGATGCGGGTTATAAATTAACGAACGCCCGGCTGACCGTCCTCGACGCGCTGGAAGCGGGCGACGGACATGTGACATCGACCGAGCTGCTGGAGCGCGTGAACGTCCGCGACGCCAGCATCGGGCGGGCGAGCGTCTTTCGCACGCTTGACCTGTTCACGCGCCTGAACCTCATCCGCCCGACGTACATCGAAAGCAGCGTAACCCCGACGTACGTGCTGATGCCGGGCGGGCATCACCATCACATTATCTGCACCAACTGCAACCGCGTGATCGAGTTCGAGGAGTGTGGGCTGGAAGCGCTGCGCGAGGAACTGGAAGTACGGCTGCACGTCCACCTGACCGGGCATCTGCTCGAATTTTACGGCGTGTGCGACGACTGCACGGATTCGTAATGCACGTCGTCTATAACGGCTGGTTCTGGGATCAACCGAATACGGGAAGTGGACAATATCTGCGCCACCTGCTGCGCGCGCTGAGCCGCGCCGCGCCCGATTTGCAGATGACGCTGGTGCTGCCGCCCGGCTTGACCTCGGCGGACGGGCTGCCGGACACGATCAACGTCGTGCCGACCAGCGGGTCGCGCTCGAACCTGGGCAAAGTGTGGTTCGAGCAGCGGACGTTCCCGCAGATCGCCGGGGGCGTGGGGGCGGACATTGCCCACGTGCCTTACTGGGGTGCGCCGCTGGCTTCGCCGATTCCGCTGGTGACGAGCGTGCTCGACGTGATCCCGCTGGCGCTGCCGGAATACAGCGCCGGCGCGCGCGGGCGGCTGTACACCGCGCTGGTGAGCGCCTCGGCGCGCGGCTCAACGCAGGTGATCACCATCAGCGACGCGGCGAAAGCCGACATCGTGCGCTATCTCGGCATCCCGGAAGCGGCGATCACGACGACGCATCTCGCCGCCGACGAGGTGTATCACCCGCGCATGGGGTCGGAGCGCGACGCGGCGGTGCGCGAGAAATACCATCTGCCGGACAACTTTGTGCTGTACATGGGCGGGTTCGACGTGCGCAAGCAGGTCAACGACGCGCTGCTGGCGTACACCTACTGCGGTCCGGCGCACGGCGAGGAATATCCGCTGGTGATCGCCGGGCGCGAGCCGGCATGGGGCACGCCGATGTTCCCTGACTTGCGCGCCTATGCCGAACAGCTTCAGGTGACCGACTATGTGCGCTGGATCGGGTACGTGGACGAAGCCGACAAGCCGTCGCTGTACCGGCTGGCGGACGTGTTCGTGTATCCGAGCGTATACGAGGGGTTCGGGCTGCCGGTGCTGGAGGCGATGGCGAGCGGCACGCCGGTGGTGGCGCGCGAAATCCCAGTGATCGAGGAGATCACGGGGGACGCGGCGTATCTGGTGCAGGATGCGCGGACGATGGCGGGGGCGATCATCGCGCTGATTTTGCAGGAGCCGCTGCGGCAGTCGCAGGTTTCGCGTGGGCTGGCGTGGGCGACCCAGTTTAGCTGGCGCAAGGCGGCGCGCGAGACAGTCGGGGTGTACGAGCGGGTGCTGAGTCAAGAACAGGACTGAGGGATCAGGACTGAGGACTGAGAAAAGATGGTGGTGCGCGCTGGGTGATATAATAATCGCAGGCAGATATTAGGGTAGGCGATGGTTACCGAAACTAAAATCTCACTTGCCGCATTTTTGGCGCTGCCAGAGACCAATCAAATTACTGAACTCATCGATGGAGAAGTGGTTGTGACTCCGCCCAAGGACGAGCATCAGGCGACAGTTGGCTCGGCTTATTTTGGCTTAAAACTGCTTGTCAAAAGTGGAACATTCCGAATCGCGCCGACGGGGCTTCATCTCGATGACGCGAATTTTGTCGAGCCGGATATTTTCTGGGTCAGCGAAGGGAATCGCGTATGCGGGTTGGGAGGCGACGGCTACTGGCATGGCGCGCCAGATTTGATCGTCGAAGTCCTGTCGCCTTCGACTGCGCGGCGCGACCGGGATGACAAATTCCTGCTTTACCAGCGATACGGTGTGCGTGAATACTGGTTGGTCGAGCCGGTCGCGGAATTCATCGAAGTCTACATCCTGAGCGACGGCAGGTTTGAACGTCGCGGCGTCTACGGGCTGGGCGAACAATTCGAGTCGCCGGCGCTGGACGGGCTGAGCCTGAACGTCGATGTTCTCCTGAAAAGCTGACCGGGAGTGCGGCAACCCGTTATTTGGGGGTTCGCCCCCGGCGTTTTCAGGTTATTTTCCCGCTTTCACAAAAAAGAATAATTCGCCGGGCTGGATGTATTTGGTGCGCTGGCGCGGCGCGAACTGTTCCAACGCCTGCGCGAATTCCGCCCAGGGGACGTGGTTGTTCGCGAACAGGTCGTTGTGGAGCGGCACGAGCGTATCCCAGCCGAGCGCGGCGGCAAGCTGAACGGCTTCGACCGGTGTGAGGTTGCCGAGCAACCAGTGCTGCTAGCGGAACCAGTCGCGCCCGTTGATGGGAACCAGCGCGAGGTCGGGCGTGGGCAGGGCGCGCAGCGCCTCGACATAGCCGTCGTAAATGATGGTGTCGCCGGCGTGATAGAGGGTGACGCCGTTCCATTCGATCAGGAAGCCGAGCCAGCGGTAACCTTTGGCGGGGTCGTAGTCCTTGCCGTAGTGAGCGGATGGCACGACCGTCAGGCGCAGGGACGTGTTGGGCAGGGTGAGTGAATCGGTCGGGACGATCAGCCGGGATGAGTCGATCCCGGCGCTGCGGGCGGATTCGAGCGCCCAGCCGGGCAGCACGACCTTTGCCCCCGGCGACGCCGCCAGCATCGGCACGACGGTGCGGGGGTCGAAATGGTCGGCATGGTCGTGGGTGCAGAGGATATAATCCACCCCGGTCAGCGCGTCCGGCTGGATGGGCGGGGGGAAGGCGCGCGTGAGGTAGCCGCCGGAGATATCGTCAACAATCGTGCTCAGGCAGGGGTCGATGACGATCACCGCATCTGGTCCCGTGACGACGACCCCCGATTGTCCCAGACCCCACAGAGCGAGGCTGTCGGGCAGGATCGACAGCGTGGACAATATTTCAAACCCCATGTTCACTCCTTGTCACGTACAGTATAATGCGTGCGTTGAAGCCAACCACGAGAAGAGTGCTTATGTGCAGTGGTATTGCCTTCCTGATCGGGCTGTTCCTGCTGTTCAAGGGACAATTTCGCGTCGCCAACCGGACGATCCCGCAGGCGCAGAGCCGCATCATCGCGCTGATCCTGATGGCGCCGCCGGTGATCGCCTTCTGCGCGGCGACGTTCATTCTCGCGCCGGGCGGCGATGTCACCTACGACCAGTTTCTTCAGGTGGGATTTGTCGAGATCGGCGCGCTGGTAATCGCTATCGGGCTGGTCGTGTATAATATCTTCTCGCTGCCCCAGACGCCCGATTATACCCCGCACACGAATCCGGCTGTGCGCCCATCGCAGCCGCCGAGCGTGATGACTGTCGCTGAAGCCGCCGCCTACATGCGCATCAGC
>JADLHH010000245.1 GCA_020848855.1 Anaerolineae bacterium
GAAGTACGGTACGCGCACTCGACGGCATTGATCTCGGTCTTCCGCGCAAGAGCACGCTAGGGCTGGTCGGCGAGAGCGGCTGCGGCAAAAGCGTGATGGCGATGTCGATCATGCGGCTGATCCAGACTCCACCCGGCAGGATCGTGGACGGGGAGATCATGCTGCATCGCAAGACGACCGGCGCGGCGGTGAACATCGCCAAGTTGCCCCAGCGCGGGGCGGAGATGCGCAGCATTCGGGGCGGCGAGATCGCCATCGTGTTCCAAGAGCCGATGATGTCGCTGAACCCGCTATATACCGTCGGCGACCAGATCGCCGAAGCAGTGCGAGTGCATCAGAAGCTTGGACGTAAAGCAGCACTGGAGCGCGCGCTAGAGATGCTGACGAAGGTACAGATCAGCGCGCCGAAGCAGCGGTTGAATGAGTACCCGCACCAGATGAGCGGCGGGATGCGCCAGCGGGTGATGATCGCGCTGGCGCTTTCATGTAATCCGTCGATTCTGATCGCCGACGAGCCGACGACTGCGCTCGACGTGACGGTGCAAGCGCAAATCCTCGACCTGATGAACCAACTGCAAGCCGATTTCGGCGCCTCGATCATTATCATCACCCACAACCTCGGCGTGGTGTCACAGATGGCGAAGCAGGTCGCAGTCATGTATCTGGGCAAGATCGTGGAACAGGCGGAAACACGCGAATTGTTCCATTTCCCACAGCATCCGTATACACAGGGACTTCTGGACTCCGTGCCCGTGCTAGGGCGCAAAGGGCATAAGCAGCTCGTGCCGATTAAGGGCATGGTACCGATGCCAACCGAAGTCATTCCTGGCTGCGCCTTTGCGCCTCGCTGCCCCCACGCGATGCAGATTTGTCACGAGCAGCAGCCGCTGCTCCGCGAAGTTCGTCTCGGTCATGAGGCAGCCTGCTGGCTGTATGAGAAATAACGTTTCTCGCGCGGAGACAAGGTGGGCTGTCCCGCCGACGACGAGGAGTAAAGCCTATAAGCCTATCGACCACAAAACCTGTACTTAGTTGGTATACCGGGACGGCGTAGTCTGTCCGCGCGACGGACGGACACGTTGGTCTAGCTGCACGAATAGTCGTTTGTATCCTGAATTATGGGGGATTTACGATGAAACTCCATTTGAACTGGCGTATTTTCGCCTTCCTCACCATTCTCCTGCTGCTGGTCGGAGCCATCGCTCCGGTCACAGCCCAAGACGGCATCGCGCCGCCGGTTCCCTACCCCGAACCCAATGCGCTCGGTGTGGGCGGCGCCGAAGTGACTCGGTTGCCTATCGACCAGATTGTGACCTACAAAGCGCTGCCCGAATACCATCAAGCGCCGTGGCTGGATGCACTGGTCGCTTCCGGCGACCTGCCGCCCGTCGAGGAGCGCCTGCCGAAGGAACCCGCCGTGATGCTAACCTCGGGTATGCCTGATGGCATCGGCGTCTACGGCGACCTGTGGCGCGGTTTCTCCGCCTGCCCGACGGCTGGCTACAATGACCTGGCGGGCACGACGATGGGCTGGTTCGGCATAGAATCCTACACTTCACGCTATGGCGCTCTGGTCAAGACTGGTCCGCTGTTCCGTGCGACTCAGGACATCGAGCCGATGCCAGAAATCGCCAAGAGCTGGGATTGGTCGGAAGACGGCAAGCAGCTCACGATGCACCTGATCGAAGGCGCGAAGTGGTCGGATGGTGTACTGTTTAATGCCGATGATGTGATGTTCACGTGGGAAGGCTACATCCTGGACGACAACGTTGCCGCTCCGCGCCATCAGGATGCCTGGTCATGGAATGGAGAACCCGCCCTCCTGGAAAAGGTTGATGACTATACCATCCGGTTCACGTTCCCAATCGCTTTCCCATATGACGCCTTTTATCTGATGAACGAAGACAACTTCCATGTGATGCCTGCGCACCAGCTCCAGGCGCTCCATCCAAAGTGGAGCACCGCCGACCCCAAGCCGAGCTATACCGACTTCGCCAATGCGCTGCCACCGGATGACCTCCCACTGGTGACGATGGGGCCCTGGGTCATTACCGAATACCATACCGACGAGCTGATGATCATGCGCCGCAACCCGTACTACTGGAAGGTGGACGAGAACGGCAATCAACTGCCGTATTTCGACGAAATCCAGTACCGCAAGGGACCGAGCGGTGTTGGGCGCGACCTGTGTACCATCGCGGGCGACTGCGACCACATGAATCTGGAGAACCCGAGCACCTTCGTGCAGGCAATGACATCTGCGCAAGCGGCTGACTCGACGTTCAACGTTACGTGGGGACCTGAAACCCTCGGCTACGCCATTGAGTTTAACTACTCGCTGGATGTGGGTATCGAGAGCGAGCGAGATACTGCGGTACGCGAGCTTTTCCGCGACCTGCGCTTCCGCCAGGCGTTGAGCTATGCCGCTGACCGTGACGGCATTGCCCAATCGATTATGCGTGGTCCGTTCCTGCGTGCCTGGGCGGGCGGTCTCTATCCCGGCGCGCCGGATTTCGACCGCGAGTCGGTGGTGTATTACCCGTATGATGTGGCGTCGGCGAACATCCTGCTCGATCAAATGGGCTTGATGGACACCGATGGCGACGGCGTCCGCGAATGGACGGACGGTCCGATGGCAGGGCAGCCGGTCGTACTGCAACTGCTGGCGTCGCAAGATCAGCAGGAAACCCAGAGCATCACCGAAGCCTTGGTCAACCAGTGGGGTGCGGTCGGCATCAAAATCAACGAAAAAGTCATCGATAGCCAGACCTGGACCGATACGCAGAATACCGCAACGTGGGACATGCATACGACCCGAATGCCACAGGAGTTTGCGCTGCCGTTCGTCAATGTCACGAATCTGGCGCCGATCGTCGCAGCCTTCAACTGGAACCGCGCTGGTGACCAGGGACGGCACATGATGGACTTCGAGCAGCAACTGGTGGACATCGTTCAGCAATACCGCTCGACTTTCGATGCGGATGGTCGCAAGCAGTTGATGTATCAGTACAACAACATTTTCACCGAGAACGTTTACGACCTCGGTATCTTCGTCGGGCGCTATGGACTGGGCACTGCCAAGCGCGTCATGAACATTCCGGCGGGCACGCCCGTGTTCATGTACATGTGGGTGGAAGATGCGGTTTTGCTGGATACGCTGTGGACGCCGGTGGATCAGCAGCTTCCTGAGAACCGCCCGGACACCATCCCGGTCTATAACAACCTGTCCTTGCCGACATCGTAAGTCCAGCTAATGAGCAGGGTTGGGGAACCAGTTCCCCAACCCTCGCTCTATTCTGAAAAACGACTTGAGGGTTGAGCCGCCAGATAGGCTCACGGCACGCATTAAGCGTGTTTGCGAGGGGTCATGCTGAATTATATACTGCGCCGGTTGATTATTGCCTTTTTCATGCTCGTCGGGATCGGCATGGTCTCCTTCGTGGTGATCAAGCTGCCGCCCGGCGATTTTGCCACCCGATACGAAGGATACCTGCTAGGCAGGGGGGCATCGCAGCAAGATGCGGAACGGGCAGCTCAGCTTGTGCGCGAGCAGTATCATCTGGACGACCCAGCAGCCACCCAGTTCGTCGATTGGGTGAAGGGGATTGTCACGGAAGGCAAGTTTGGTTTCTCGCTCGCTTACCGCAAAGACGTGGGCGACTTGAGCGCCGACCGACTGCCCAAAACCTTGATCATCGCCGTCCTGAGCCATTTGACTTCGACGGTGGTCGGAGTCGGCTTGGGTATTTTCGTAGCGACCCGAAAATATGGCTTCTGGGACAATTTCCTGGCAGTGCTGTCGTTCATTTTTACTTCAGTCCCACGCTTTTCCCTGGCGATCATTATTCTGTTTGTTCTGGTCTTTCAATTCAAGCAGCCGAGCATTGTCTCGTTCTTCTCGCCGCAATACGTCGATGCCCCCTGGAGCTGGGATCGCATCGTCGATATGTTCAGGCATATCTGGCCCGTACTGCTAATCGCCGGGTTGGGCGGGGTCGCGCGCAACCTGCGCGTCATGCGCGGCAATCTGTTGGACGTGCTCGGCGCGCAGTACGTCCAGACCGCCCGCTCCAAAGGGCTGCGCGAGCGGATCGTCATCCTGCGGCACGCCGTCCCCAATGCCCTGCACACGATCATCGCCTATCAGGGCACGGTACTTCCCTACATGATGCAAGGTGAACTGGAAGTCGCCATTATTCTCGGCTTGCCGACGCTGGGTCCGTTGTTTTACGAGTCGCTGGTCAATCAGGACATCTACATTTCCGGGGCGCTGCTGCTGATCTACGGCGCGCTGATCCTGATCGGTAACCTGCTGGCAGACATTTACCTGTCCGTGCTCGATCCGCGTATCCGCTACAGTTAGTATAGGGCGCAAAGATGATTGCTGATTATCCGGACCGCGAATTGGAAAATGAAATTCTTAAC
>JADLHH010000246.1 GCA_020848855.1 Anaerolineae bacterium
CATGAAGGCGACCGTCCCATCTTCCTGCGGCACGGGGATGCTTGAGGGCTGCGGCGCGATGCTTGCCACCGCCCAGCCGATCACGATAAAGGCGACGATGGAAATAATCGCGTAGGGCAGGCGGCGCGTCGGTTCGCCGGTCGTTTCGGTGATGCGCCCGAAGTACACCCAGATCGCGCCTGCCAGCACCAGCCCGATCACGACGAAGATGATCCATTCGGTGAAGCGTGCGGTCGGCAGGATTTCCGGCAGCACCAGCCCGCGACGGCTGATGATCAGCGCCGGATACACTTCAACACGGGCGATGGTGCTGTTGGGCAGGATGCCGAAATAAAAGAGCAAGCCGCCGACCCACTGCCCAACCGCCAGCCCCAGCAGACGCCAGCGCAGGGCAGCAGGCACGAGGTAGCGCGCGCCGAGGATAGCGGCGACACTGACGACGATGTAGCCCCAGAACCACAGGTTATCCAGCCGACCGCTGCCATAGAGCGATGGGTTGGTGAGATTGAGACGGAAGCCAACTTCCAGCGCGAGGATGGCGGCGGCGAGACCCGTCCACACCAGGATGCGGCGCGGGGAAGCCGGGGGGTAGCGGCGCAGCGCGAACCACGCCAGCACGAGCGCGACGAGGTAGAGCACCAGCCGCAGCGTGACTTGCTGGATGCCTTCCTGCGGCAGCGTGAACGGCTCCTGAAACAGCGGCAGCGACAAAATGACGATGAAGTACCAGCCGATGAGCTGCACCAGCAGCGGCGTGTTGCGTAAAAGCTCGACGATGGCTCTGGTGATCGTTCGTATCAGCCAGTTGCTGCTGAGCAGGAAAATCCCGCCCAGAATACCGAGCACCGTCGTCAGCACCAGCCCGACGCCGATGATGCGTAGCGAATTTTCGACGCCGACGCGGAAAGCGTCGCCGTAGGTGCTGTTGGAGCTGTACCATGCCGGACGCTCGGAAATGTCGAAGCCTGCGCGGTTGGTCAGAAAGGTGGTCGAGGGCGTCAGGTTACGGGACTGGAGCGTGCCGAGGATCGAATTCCAGATCGAAGACGCGATTAATAATAACAGAATCGCAAAAACAATTTGCCCAATAATTTGCAAAACGCGCACGTCGCGCAGAAATGCCGGGATGAAACGACCGCCAGGAGGTTGTCCGGTTGGGGAAGAAACGGCAGACATGAGCTCAGGTTACTCCAAACTTACGTCACGGCACGGACAAAGGGGTGTTTCTGCCACGACGATCCGTCCCGGAATGTAGAGACATGGCATGTGCCATGTCTCTACATCAGGTCTTACGCGAGCAATCAACCGATCAACGGAAGGGCGGCGCGTACATCAGACCGCCGTTCGTCCACAGGTCGTTGACACCGCGACCGAGATTGAAGGGGGTGTCTGGACCGAGGTTGCGGTCGAAGATTTCGCCATAGTTGCCGACCTGCGTGATCACGGTCACCATGAAGTCGTTCGTAATGCCGAACAGCGAACCGATGGCGTTGTCGCCCTGACCGAGGAAACGCTGAATTTCCGGCACTTCGCTGGAGGCGAAGTCGCCAATGTTGGCGCTGGTGATGCCGTATTCTTCCGCCTGAATCAGCCCGTAGACCGTCCAGCGAACGATGTCCGCGAACTGCTCGTCGGACTGGGACGTGAGCGGAGCCAGCGGTTCCTTGCTGATGGTGATGTCCAGGATGCTGTAGAGGCTGGGGTCGGGCGAGGAGCCGACATACGCCACGATACCGCTCTTGTCGGTGGTGAAGGCGTCGCAGCCGCCCTGAACGAAGGTGTCCCACGTCGGGGCAGCTTCAGCGAAGACGACGGGCGTGTAGCTCAAGCCCCGGCTGGAGAAGGCGTCAGCGAGGTTCAGTTCGGTGGTCGTACCGCTCTGAACGCAAATCGTCAGTCCTTCGAGTTCTTCGATGGTCGTAATGCCGCTTTCGGCGGTCACGGCGAAGCCCTGACCATCGTAGAAGGTGACCGGAGCGAAGGTCGCGCCCCAGACGGCGTCACGGCTGAGCGTGAAGGTGGTGTTACGCGACATAATGTCGATTTCACCGCTCTGAATGGCTGCCTGACGTTCGCCAGCCTGAAGCGGTCGGAACGAAATGGCGGTCGAGTCGCCGAGGACGGCGGCAGCAACGGCGCGGCAAACGTCAACGTCGAAACCCTGCCATTCACCCGCGTCGTCGACGGTGGCGAAGCCTGCAAGCCCCGTGTTCACACCGCAGATCACTTCGCCGCGATCAATGATCGCCTGCGTGACGGGACCAAGCGCCACTTCATCCTGCGCGCTGACGGCGCTGGTGGCTGCCACGAGGAGCGCAGCCGAAAGAGCAACAGATAACAAACGTTTGAACATCTTTTTCTCCTTAATTAGATCGACACAAATGCGTCTGTGAAAAGTAAGGACGCCATTGCAATGGTGCTGAATGGTTCTTGCCACAATGGATAGTAGGTAGTCTATGTTATCCTAACAAATCTGTCAAAATCTCGAAATAATGTTGTGCAAGGGAAGCTGCCCAGCAACAGAACTTCAGCAGGGTAGGGTTCAGCCGGTGGAATTTTATAGGTGTGTAGACGTGGAATAAATACAAATGGCGGGTCGCATTCGTTTTGCAACCCGCCTCTTGTTCCTGAA
>JADLHH010000247.1 GCA_020848855.1 Anaerolineae bacterium
CGGCGCTGCGGCAGGGTTTAGCACGCCGTTTTGTTTCCTACAGAGCGATTAAACCCAGAAAAGCCGATGTCGAGCGGATCTTCTACACTGACCGGGCAGCTTGCCCCTTATAGCCAGGAAGCGGAAGAAGCCGTCCTCGGCGCGGTGCTGGTGAACCCGGAAGCGTTCCTCGGCGTCGCCTCGTTCCTCGCGGCGGAAGACTTCTACATTCTGCGGCACGGTTACATCTGGGAAGCGCTGGAGCGCATCAGCGACCGCAATGACCAGATCGACTACGTGACGGTGCAGGATGAGCTGCGCGCCATGAACCGTCTGAACGACATCGGCGGTCCCGCTTACCTGCTGCACCTGATCAACAGCACGCCGACCTCGATCCACGCCGAAGTCTACGGGCATCTGGTCGAACGCGCGGCAACGCGCCGCCGCCTGCTGGTCGCCTCCGACGAGATCAAGGCGCTGGCGATGGACGAGCAGTTGTCCATCGAAAAAGTGACCAGCGATGCCGAGTCGCGGCTGTTCCACGTCACCGAGCGCAACGTCCGGCGCGACCTCGTGCCGATGCGCGACGCCATCAACAACTATTTCGAGCGCATCGAATACCTGATCCAGCACCCGGACGAGCCGCTCGGCTTGCCGACCGGCTTCCGCGACCTCGACCAACTGCTCGGCGGCTTGCAGCGCAGCGACCTCTTAATCTTCGCGGGTCGCCCGGGAATGGGAAAGTGCGTTGCCGAGGGTACGCTCATCCATACCGAGGCGGGGATTGTCCCAATCGAGACGCTCAAGCCGAGCAATGCCATCGGGCAGCTCGACGATGAAGGCGGCGTTTTCTATCCGCTCGAAATCGGCGTCCAGACACCAGTGGGCATCCGGCAAACGTCACATTTTTACGATAGCGGCGTGAAGCCGACCCTTCGTCTTCAGACGCGCGGCGGGTATTCCCTCACCGGCACGCTGGTGCATCCGGTTTTGACGTTGAACCGATACGGCGAAAAGGTCTGGAAGCGGCTTTCATAACTGGAATGTGGCGATTTCGTCGCCGTGCAGCGTCATGCAACAGTTTGGGGCGATATCACTACGCTGCCGGAGTTTCACTTCCCGTTCAACGATAACCTGCGCAGCACAAAAGTCCCTATCCTGCCAACAGAAATGACGCCAAATCTGGCGTACATATTGGGCGTGCTGGCTGGCGACGATAATCTAACGCGCACGCATTTCGTGAGTTTCACCTCCGCCGATCCTGAGATTGTGGATGCGCTGCGCCAGTGGATCGGTGAGCTTGGACTACACCTCGCCCACAGGGAGAACTACGATTATCAAATCGGCAGTATCGTCCTGAATGCCTGGCTGAAACACATCGGGTTGAGCGGCTATGCTCACGAAAAGAAAGTGCCTGTCAGCATTCTGCGCGCCCCACAGGATTGTGTACGCTCATTTTTGCAGGGACTATTTGATACTGACGGTCACGCCGAAATCCAGAGAGGCTATATTCAGTACGTCAGCACCTCGGAAATGCTCGCCCGGCAGATACACGTTCTGCGGCTCCAGTTCGGCGTGGTCAGCAAGCTGACGTATAAGGCGAATGCGCATCGCGGCGCATGGTGCATTCGGATTACCGGAGATGCGGCGCGGCAGTTCTATGATAACGTCGGCTTTGGTCTTGCCCGAAAGCAAAACCGCCGCGTGCTGCTGCCGCAGACAGCTAACTCCAATCTCGACGTGATCTCGTATCTGCCCGCCAGAGTCTCAGTCATTCCCAAACGCCCTACGACGAATTACTATCGCTACTTCAGCGGCGAGCGCAGCCCATCGTATGCGGTGCTGGAGCGAATCGCCGAGTTCGCACCAGAGGTTGAGCCTTTGCGCAAGCCGCCTTTCTACTGGGACGAAATCACCCAAATAGAAGACGCAGGGATGCAGCATTGCTACGATCTGTGCGTCCCGGAAGGACACAGCTTCACCAGCAACGGGATCGTGTCGCACAACACGTCCTACCTGCTCTCGGTGGCGCTGAACGCCGCGAAGCTGGGCGCGCGCATCCTGATTTTCACGATGGAAATGGGGCACGAGCAGCTTGTCCAGCGCTTCATGTCGATGGAAACCGGCATCAATTCGCAGAAGCTGCGCACCGGGCAGTTGATGCAGCAGGAGTGGACGCGCTTTGTCGAAGCCACCGGTCGCCTCGGCAACCTGAATATCTTCATCGACGACACGCCTGCCATGACGCCCATCCAGATGCGGACGAAGTGCCGGCGCATCGCCCATGAGTATGGACTCGATCTGGTGATCGTGGACTACATGCAGTTGATGAACGCGGGCGGCGGCTACGAGAACAACCGCGTGCAGGAGATTAGCTACATCAGCCGCAGCCTGAAGGAACTGGCGCGCGAGCTGAACGTCCCGCTGTTTTCGGCGGCGCAGTTGTCGCGCGCGGTCGAGCAGCGGCAGGACAAGCGCCCGCAGCTTTCCGACCTGCGCGAGTCCGGCTCTATCGAGCAGGACGCCGACATCGTGATCTTCCTGTACCGCGACATCGTCTACAACGAGGCGACCGAGTTCCCGAACCGCGCCGACCTGATCGTCGCCAAGCATCGTAACGGACCAACCGGCGTGGTATCGCTGCACTTCGAAAAATCCCTGACGAAATTTACCGATGCGCGCACTCAAACCATCGACCTGAGCGCCTTATGAGCGACAAATTCGACGGCTTCGCTCCCGGCAAACAGCCCACCTTCTCGATCTACAGCGCGTTCGTCAGCGACCTGCTGCCGCGCATCGACGACCTCGCCGAACTCAAAGTCACGCTGTATTTCATGTGGGCAATCCAGCAGCGCGAAGGGCGCTTCCGCTACCTGCGCCGCCGCGATTTCCTGAGCGATCCCCGCTTCATGGCGGGCTTAGCCGGGCTGGATTTCGAGCCGGGCGCGACGCTCGACGCCGCGCTGGAACGCGCCTGCGCGCGCGGCACGCTGCTGAGCATTGGGATCACACTCGGCGGGGAAACCGAGCGGCTGTACTTCATCAACACCGAACTGGGGCGTATGGCGCTCGAACAGGTGGCGCGCGGCGAGTGGCTGCCCAGCGCCAGCGACGAACCGGTCGAGATCATCCCGACGCGACCCAACGTCTACCGGCTGTACGAAGACAACATCGGACCGCTCACGCCGATGATCGCCGATACGCTCAAGGATGCCGAGCGCAGCTACCCCATGAGCTGGATCGAAGAAGCGTTCCGCATCGCCGTCGAAAGCAACGCCCGGAGCTGGCGCTTCATCCAGGTCGTGCTGGATCGCTGGCGGACGGAAGGAAGAAAAGATGCGACCTCTGAAAGACCTGCTCAACAAGACGGACAGCGATACGTCACCGGAAAATATGCCGACTTCATCGAACACTGACGATGAACTCTGCACGTTGTGCGGTCGCCCGTCGTTATGCGGCGGGCTGGGTTACGTCCGCTATGACCTGCCCGTCGATCATCCGCAGTTCGGGCAGTTGTTCCGCTGCCCCAACAGCCCCGCCGACCCGGAGCGCCTGAAACGCCTGCGGACGCTCGGCAACCTCGACGCCTTCGCCGACAAGACCTTTGCCACCTTCCGCACTGACCTGCCCATGCTGACGCCGACACAGGCGCAGTCGTTACAGGCGGCGCTGAACGCGGCGCAGGCATATGCCGCCAACCCGGACGGCTGGCTGCTGCTCGAAGGCACGTACGGCTGCGGCAAAACCCATCTGGCGGCGGCGGTCGGCAACGCGCGGCTGCAAGTCGAGGACGTGGTGCTGTTCATCACCACGCCCGACCTGCTCGACCACCTGCGCAATACCTACGGCGCCGATTCGGAACTGGGCTACGACGAGATGTTCGACCGTCTGCGCAACGCGCCGATGCTGATTCTCGACGACCTCGGCGTCGAAAATCCCAGCGCCTGGGCGCAGGAGAAGCTGTTCCAACTGCTGAATCACCGCTACAGCCGGATGCTGCCGACGGTCATCACCACCAACGCCGACATCGACCTGCTCGACCCGCGCGTGCGCAGCCGCCTGCTGGACGACACCATCATCCATCGCATCCGCATCAGCGCGCCGGATTACCGCACGCCGGTGCAGAGCCAGCGCGACCAGCTTTCCAGCCTGCCCTTCTATGCCGGCATGACCTTCGACAATTTCGACACCCGCACCGCGCTCTCGCCCGACGACCGGCAAAACCTGGAGCGGGTTTTCGCGGCGGCGCGCAGCTACGCCCAGCAGCCGCAGGGCTGGTTCGTGCTGCTGGGCAATTACGGCAGCGGCAAAACCCATCTGGCGGCGGCGATTGCCAATGTGCAGCAGGAGCGCGGCAATCTGGTTGTGTTCATCACCGTGCCCGACCTGCTCGACCATCTGCGGACGACCTTCAGCCCCGGCTCCAGCGTGACGTTCGACCGCCGCTTCCAGACGGTGCGCAGCGTGCCGCTGCTGGTGCTGGACGACCTGAGCACCGAAAGCGCGACCATGTGGGCGAAAGAGAAGCTGTTCCAACTACTGAATCATCGCTACGTCGCCGGGCTGCCGACGGTCATCACCTCGTCCTCGACCGTCGAGAAAATCGACGAGCGCATCCGAACCCGGTTGATGGATCGGCGGCTGTGTACCATCTTCGGCATCACCGTGCCCTCGTACACCAGCCGGACGTACCGGAACAAATAAGCAGCGAGCAGGTAGCAATTGGCATTTTGCTAATCGCTACCTGCTAAAAGCGGCTCTTTTAACTTTTAACCTTCTCCTTTACACTTGCCGTCATGCGAGTCCACAGTCTGAGCGCCCCAACCCTCACGCATTTCGAGCGCCGCCACCGCGACGCTGTCCGCGACCTGCTGTTTCGCGGCTACCGCACACACACCCACCTCGACTGGCAGGAAACCGATCAGTGGCTGGATGACGGCGAGCGTTGTCCCGCGCGGCTGGCATGGCAAAACGGACGACTGCAGGGCATTCTGGCGACATCCGAGGCGCTCAACCAGACCTGCTGGCTGCGGGTGGCTGCCGTGAGCGACCGCGCCGACGCCCAGTCAATCCTCACGCTGCTGTGGGATGATCTGCTGCCGGAACTGCGCGCGAACGGCATCAAAACCGTTTCCCTGCTGGTGATTCGCAGTTGGATCACCAGCTACGTGACTCGGCTTGGCTTTCAGCAGGCAGAAGAAATCATCACGCTGCGGCGGGCACAGAAAGAACTGGCGAAGAGCGAGCCGCCCGACGGCATGACCATCCGGCTGGCGGAAACGGAAGACCTGCCGCGCATCCTCAAGATCGATAACAGCGCCTTTGCCGCCCCCTGGCAGATGAGCAGCGACGAACTCCGTCAGGCGCTGCGAATCGCGGCATCCTGCACGCTTGCCGAGATGAACGGCGACATCGTTGGCTATCAGTTGAGCACGCTGTATTTCGACGGGGCGCATCTCGCGCGGCTGGCGGTCGCACCGCAGGCACAGGGGATCGGCGTGGCGCGGACGCTGCTGACCGACGTGCTCCAGCGCTTCGCCCGGCGCAACGTCCATTCGATGACGGTCAACACCCAGTTGAGCAACGTGCGGTCGCAGCACCTGTACGCCAACTTCGGTTTCGAGCGCACGGGCTACGACCTGCCGGTGTGGATGGTCAGACTAGGCAACAGTTCTTCGTGATTAGTGATTGGTTCTTAGTGAAAGCGCTGGCAGTCCATCCTCAGGCTTGTCTTCACCAAGAACTAACCACCAAAAACGAACAACGCTCCTGGTTTACTCCAATCCCATGAACGCATCCCGGTACGCCGCCGCCTCCTGATTCGTCAGCATCGGGTTCAGTTGCAGCATCACGTTCTGATTGAAGTACGTGAACACCACATCGCGGCGCGTGTCCGAATCGCTGCGCAGTTTGTCGATATATGCCTGCCACGCCTGCATCTGCCCCGCGTCGGCAAACACGATGATCTGCCCGCCGGCAGGCGCGATACGCGGAATCTCGAACAGATAGCGGTCGCTGAACTCGCCCGGCGCGCCGCGCCCCTGCACCACCAGCGCTTTCTCAGGATTCCGCATTTCCAGCGACGCCCGCGCGAACGCGCTGAACACATCCTGAGCGCCGAAGCGCGCGAACGGAACGGTCGTCGGCTCCGGGGGATTCAGCACGGCGCAGGCGCTCGCGCCGACCGCCGCGAGCATTGCCAAGAGGAGGAGAGCAAGGTATTGTTGTCGCATTTCATGACTCCATCGCGGACGACCTAATAGGAATTATACGGACATGACGGTTATTTATCATGACGAAGATGGCGACCTGGGCTTCCTCACGGGAAAACGAGTGGGAATCATCGGCTATGGCAACATGGGTCGCCCGGTGGCACTCAACCTGCGCGACAGCGGTGTGCAGGTGCTGGTGAGCGAGCCGCGCCCCGAAAAACAGGCGGAAGCAACCGCCGAGGGCTTCAGTATCAGCGAGATTGAAAACGTCGTGCGCTCGGCAGAGGTGATCATGCCGCTGCTGCGCGACGAAGCCATGCCGAAAATCTATCTGGAGCATGTCTCGCCCCATCTGCGGCGCGGGCAGGCGTTAGTATTCAGCAGCGCCTACAACCTGACCTACGGCTTCATCGAAGCGCCGCCATTCGTGGATGTCGGGCTGGTTTCGGCGCGCACGCTCGGCGCGGCGGTTCGCGAGCGCTATCTGTCCGGCGAAGGCTACGTCAGCTTCGTCGCCGTCGCGCAGGACGCCAGCCGTCACGCCTGGGACATGGTGCTGGCGCTGGCGAAAGCGATGGGCGCGCTCAAGGGCGGCGCGATAGAAATTCGTTTCGAGCAGGAAACCGAACTCGACCTGTTCCTGCAGCAGGCAATCCTACCGATCTTCCACTACGCGGTGATCACGGCGGCGCGCCTGCTGATGGAACACGGCTATCCCCCGGAAGCCGTATTTACCGAGTTATACATCTCCGGCGAATCGTCGGACTATCTACGACAGGCAGCGTATCACGGCTTGATGAAAGCGCTCGACCTGCAGGGGCTGCCGGCGCAGTACGGCACGCTCAGCCGCTACGAGCGGTTCAACAGCGCCCAGTTCGAGCGGCTGATGGAGATCACGCTCGAAGAAATCCGCAGCGGCAAATTCGCGCAGGAATGGGCAAAGGAATTCGGCGCCGACTACCCTCGGCTGCGCCAGTTGCTCAAGAATCGCAAAAATATGGATATGTGGGAACTGGAACAGCAAACGCTCGAGCTGCTGCACCAGAACAACGGATTCGGAGAGTAGCCGCCCTTCCCGCCGAAATTTTGCAGCTTTTTTGCGATTGCGCGCTCCACAAAAGCAAATTTCTGCTTTAATAAGAACCATGTCCAGTTGAAGACAAGGTGGTGGGGATGATGCGCGCCGGTCTGGGTTGCCTGCTGATGATTGCCGCGATGGTGTTGTTGTTCGCGCTGGTCGTAATCCCGGTCATTCCACAAACTGCCGACAACAGCACCATCGACAATTACCTGAAAGCGATACTCTGCCAGCCCACCGACCGGCTGATCCGCGACCAGTACTCGTACTACGATTACGACTCCGACGGGGGTGGGACGGCATTCTCGATGAATGTCTACTGCGAAAACACCGCCGAACAGCGCGAGGACGTGACCGGAAAATGGACACTGATCTCGATTGGGGCATTCCTTGCACCGTTTCTGCTCGGCTTGCTGCTGTTCATCGTCGGCATCACCCGGCGGGCGATGAAGGCGACGCAGCAGATCGGCAACCTCGTGACGGCGCGCAGCTTCGGCGGCAGCCCGCAGGTCATGGTGACGCGCTACGGCAGTTCATCCAGCCCGATCGAGGGGCTGGACATCAACGAGGGCGTCCTCAAGGTCGGCGGCATGGAAATCCCGCTGAACAATTCTTCGGCGCAGCAGGTCGAAACATTCAGCCGCCCGACCGGGCAGGCAGCCCCCGGCGAAACCACGCTCGCCGCCAGGCTGCGCCAGCTTCAGGAAGCGCGCGACGCCGGGCTGATCTCGATGGACGAGTACGACCGGGTGCGCAAGGAAATTCTCGACAACATGGGCTGAGCGCGGCACTCAGCCCCGCCCTATTCGTCGTCGTCATCCACGTATTTCTTGCTTTTCTGCTTCTGAAGCAGCGGTTCTTCGAGGCTGCGCCGGGCGGCGTCGGCAATTGCCCCGGCAAGCGCTTCGTAATCCTTCGCGGCGAAGGCGAGCGCCTCCCCGTCCACCTCGAAGACGGCGAGTCCGTCGGCGCTGGGGCGGTCAATGCGGCGCATGGCAGTCACCTTGCGCACATTTTCGAGCGCGATCACCCGCCCGACCTGCCCGTCGCGCAGCAGGACGACGTGCAGCGGCGTCAGGTACAGCGTCAGCGCAGGGTCGAGCGTCCATGCGCCGTGAATGTCTTCCTCGGCGGGCGCGACCTGCGCGGGACCGTAATGCACGTAGGGACGGCGGCGGCGGTAGGCGGTGACCAGCGCCGGCGCGGCGAGCGGCTTAAGCGTGCGCACCAGTTCCGCCATGCGGTGACGGTACATCCGCAGCTTGATCAGATGCCAGCGCCCCGCCTGCTCGAAGTGCAGCCAGATTTCGTTGCGCCCGCTGTGATATTTGACCGGGCGACCGAACCAGCGCAGCCCTTCGAACGAAAAAACGACCGTCTCGTCCAATGCCGACTTGCGCGGGTATACCGTGATCTGCTCCGGCGTGACGCTGACGATGCCCCCGCGCCAGCCGGAGTCCGCCCCGCCAATCGTCGACGTGCGGAAGCTGGCGTCGAACGGCGACAGCACGAGCAGCGCCCCATCGTCTCGCAGATGCTTCATCAGCGCGTTCATCTCCCGAAACAGGCGCATCTGACGCACACCCCAGACGGTGCCGCCGCCGATCACCGCGAGCAGGACGAGCAGCGCTTCGGGCGTCATCGATCCCCCTGAGCGAGAAATTCGGCGAGGCGCTGCCAGTGGCTCACATTCCAGAAGCCGCTCGCCGCGCCGGAAGTCGACGGCAGCACAAAGGCGGCCGCCGCGCCGATGCGATCCGGCTGCTGCCCGTAAGCCACCGCCACGCCGTAAAACGCCCTCGCTGCCCGCTTGCCGTTGAACGCCAGCGCGCGCGGCGCTGCCGCCTCGATTTTGCGGCGCAGCCCGGCAGCGTCGAAATGCCCCGTGCGCAGCCCCTTGTCCGCGCCGGAATACGTCTTGGCGATGTCCGTCAGCCCGATGCCGTAACCCGGCAGACTGGCGAATTCATGCGGCTCAAATAAACGCGGCGTCAAGCCGATCTGGTAGATCGTGCGCCAGAACTTGTTGCCGCGCCCGGCATAGTACGCTCCGACTTCCGCCGAGCGCGCGCCCGCCGCCGTGCCGCAAAACACGACCCTCAAGCCGGACGGCAGCACGTCGGGGAGCCTGTGCGCGTTCAATCCGTAGGGCCATCCTTGGCAGACTGCGGCTCGTGGTAGAAGGTCATCACGCGGAACGTCTCGGCAAATTCGACGCCGACCTGTTCGCCCGCCTGCTTGTCGAACCGGTTGACGAAATCGGCGGCTTCTTCGCCCACCTGCGAGCGGTGCATCAGCAGCGCTTCGATTTTGCGGTCGTGCGCCGGGGTGATATCAACGGCGATATTCGGCTTCTCGGTCAGCACCAGGTACAGTTCTTCGACGTGATGCGGCTCCAGCCCTTCGTCGAGCAGTTCGGGGAAGATCGGGCGCGATTCGGCGCTGGGGAAAACGGCATAGAGCGCGGCTTCGGCAGCAGCCCGGTGATCCGGGTGATTGATGTAGCTCTCGTCGCCTTCCTGGAGCAGTACCAGCGTCGGATCGTTGATCACGACGCGATCCGGGCGCAGTTCACGGATCAGGCGCGTCAACCGCAGGCGCAGTTCGAGCGTCGGCTGCAACACGCCATCCTGATAATCGAGGAAGCGCACGTCGGTGACGCCGACGACCTTCGCCGCGTCGGTCTGCTCCTGCCTGCGCCGGGCGGCAAGCTGAACGTAATCCACGCCCTTTTCGTTGCTGCCCGCCGCGCCGTTGGTCACGATGCAGTAGGTCACCTGCGCGCCGGCGTCCGTCCAGCGGGCGACGCTGCCCGCCGACCCGA
>JADLHH010000248.1 GCA_020848855.1 Anaerolineae bacterium
CGCTGAATGCCGTACTTGTACAGATAGGTCGCAATCAGCTCGCTGGCGTTGACTGGTCCGCCTTCGGTCATCACCCAGACCAGCACGAACTGCTGGAACGAGCCAAGCACCGACAGGAAAACGGTCAGCCGGATCGTGCTGCCGAGCAGCGGCAGGGTGATGTGCCGCAGCACGTTGCGCTCGGTCGCGCCGTCGACGCGGGCGGCGTCTTCGAGATCCGCCGGGATGCTTTGCAGCCCCGCCATGTACAAGATCATGTGGAAACAGAAATACTTCCACGTCAGCACGGCGAAATAGGCATACAGCACGATGCTACGCTCTCCCAGCCAGCCAACCGGCTGATAATTGGGAATGAACGCGCCGAACACGGCATTGAGCAGAGCGCCGGGGTTCGGACTCAGCACAGAGCGCCAGATGAGCGCCGTGATCACTTCCGAGAAGACGTAGGGGACGAATAACACCAGACGAAAGAAACGTTTGCCGTGCAAATGCCCGCGACCAACCAGCAGCGCCAGCCCCAGAGCAATCGGAAGCTGGATCGTCAGCGACAGGATCATGATGATGAAGCTGTGCGACAGCGCCTGCTGAAACACACCGTGATTGAGCAGCCGGGAGTAATTGCCAAAGCCGACGAAGTCGGTCAGTGCGCCAAAACCCTGCCAGTCATACAGGCTAAACACCGCCGACTGGACAATCGGCAGGAGTACAAACGCCAGAAACAATATCATGCCGGGAAGGGTGAACATCACGATCAGCAGGGTTTTGCTCCACTGACGGCGCTGTCGATCCCGGTGTGCTTGTTCGTAGGAGGTGGGCAAGACACGGAAACGTGCAGACATGAATCGATCTCTTCATTTAGCTATAAAGACGCGCGGTGTTGGGGCAGTCGGGTGGAAGATGGGGAGATACGCCAGCCGAGAGGATTAGCGGCGATCCCCTCATCTTCCTTGCCAGAGTCTAGGGACTGCTACAGATCGAGTGCTGCTTCATCCTCAATCATCTGAGCGGCTTCTTCCGGCGTCAGCGTCTCGGCAAAGATACCCTGAACCGCGTCATTGACCGTGCCAGCCAACGCGGGCGGCAGGAATTGATCGTAATACAACTGGAAGTAAGGCGCATTGTCGCGCTGATCGACGATGCTCTGGAAGAGCGGGTCGTTCGCAAAGGCGCTCTCGGTGCCCTTGACCACCGGAACGATTCCCTCGACGTCCACCGGCGCACCCGCCAACTGATTCTCTGCGGAGAGGGTGAACCTGACGAAATCAACCGCCTCGTCCGGCGCATCCTTGCCGAACGCCCAGCCGTCGCCGCCACCAAATGCGTCATTCGGGTTGCCCGCGCCGCCTTCGACCATCGGGAAGGGGAACAAGCCAAGATTTTCGAGACCGATACCTTCGCCGCTGGCGCTGTACTGCGCCTGCGCATTAGGCGCCCACTGCCCCATCAAAATCATGGCGGCTTTCCCGTCGCCGAAATAACCTTCCGAGTCGTTATGACCCATTCCGAGGAATCCATTCGGGAAGGGCTGCAAATCGACCAGTTCCTTGAGACGCTCACCCGCTTCGACAAACGGAGCGTCGGCAAACGAGCCGGTGCGGTCGTAAGCAGCCAGGAAGCCCGCCTGACCACCGATGCGGGTCGCCAGATAGACCCACCAGAAATGCCCTGTCCACGTCTCAGCCTCACCCAGCGAGATCGGGGTAATGCCAGCATCCTTGAGCGTCTGAACCGTGGCGAGAAATTCCGTCCAGGTCGTCGGCAGCTCGGTGATGCCCGCCTGCTCGAACAACTGCTTATTGTAGAACAAACCAACCAAGCCCCAGGTGCGCGGCACGCCGTAGTATTCGCCGTTCTGACCGTACAGCTCCAGCGCTGCCTGAGCCGAGAAGGTGTCTTTCCACTCGTTATTGTTGCCGGTGAGTTCCGGCGCGATATTGCGCGTCAGACCATTCTGAGCATACGTCCACAGGACGGCACCGCCCCAGCTCTGGAAGATATCGGGAATATCGGTGCCAGACTGCATGACGGTCGCAAGCTTCGGCTTGAAATCGGCATTATCAAGAACGGTAATGTTGAAGGTGACGTTGGGGTGCATCGCCGTATACTGATCGGCGAGTCCCTGCCAGTAAGCCTGTCCATGATCGCTGGTGCTGATGTGCCACCAGTCGATTACCACCGGGTCTTGCGCCGAAGCCACGCCAATGGACATCCCCAACACCAGCGTCAGCACGGTGACGAGGACCGCAAAACGAAGACTCTTACGCATCGTTTGTAGCTCCTTGGAAAACTAAAGGTAAATGTGGCGAATATCCTCTTTTCCTCTTCGGTTACTGCCGATTTGCTCGCTCCTTTCTGCACGCCTGACGGGTCGCCTGACGGTTCGCCTTTTGGTACGCCGATCGTTCAGGAACGGTGCGCCTGAGGCGCCCGCCCGGTCGATTGACGGATGATCAACTCAGTCGGAAGTTCGCGCCGGGGATTGAGGACGGTGCGCCTTTGAAGCACGGTGACCAGCATTTCGAGCGCGGCTTCCCCCATCGCCGCCATCGGCTGGCGGATGGTTGTCAACGGGGGGTACACCTGCGATGCCATGGCGATGTCGTCAAAGCCGATGATCGACAGATCGCGCCCAATTGCCAGCCCGGACGCCTTCGCCGCGTCCATCACGCCGAATGCCATCAGGTCGTTCGACGCGATGATCGCCGTCGGGGGTTTCTCAAGCTGAAGCAGCGCCCACCCCTGCCGGAACCCGACCGGCTGGGAGAAATCGCCCTCGCGCACGAGGTCGGCATCGAACGGCAGCCCCACTTCAGCCAGCCCATCCCGATAACCCTGCAGGCGGTCGTGCGAGCAGGCGATGTCCATGCGCCCGGTGATGAAGCCGATCCGCTCGTGCCCCAGCGCGAGCAGGTGGCGCATGGCATCCAGAATGCCTTTTCGATTGGTCGCGGTGATGCTGGGTTCGTTGCCGGTGTTGCTGTGGTGGTCGATGATGATGTAGTGAATGTCGTAGGCTTTCAAATCCTGCACGATGAGTTCGTAATCGCGCGGGACGACCATCAGCACGCCGTCGACATTGAAATTGCCGAGCAGCGACAGGTAGTAATTGGTGCGCTGGGAATAATCGACCGTGCCCTGGGTGAAGAGCATCAGCCCGTAATTCAGGCGCTCGGCTGCCCCCGAAACCCCCCGCAGGATTTCGCCCATGTAGGTTGTCGTGATGTCGGGGATGAGCAGCCCAATAACGTGGTTGCTGCTGGAACGCACCCGCTGTGCCGGGTTCGCCACGTAGCCTAGCTCTTCGACCACGTCGAGGATGCGCTGACGTGTTTTCTCCGAAACGCCCGCCTGCCCGTTCAGCACGCGGGAGACACTCATTTTAGATACGTTCGCACGTTCGGCAACATCGGCTATCGTAATATGTAACTTTTGCATTGTTTAACCTAAATACGTGACCATAACGTTACATGATCGGTAGAATAACGTGGAATTCGCGTCGCGTCAAGAACTGGCTGCAGCCACGCAGCCGCCGTCGAACTGGCGCGAAAATCGCCCGTTCCGGTATAGTTTGAGCATCGCTTGAATGTCGGCGATTCGTCGCCCCAAAAACTGCTTACGTCAAAAAAGGTGTGGAAGCTGGCGGGCTGCAGAGCGTCGCCAGCAAAAGGAGGAAGACCGCCCGATACGAGATGAATGTCGCAGAACCCGGCTGCGGATACCCCATTATTCGCCCTAGACCCTAACAGAAAAGATTCAAAATGAAAATTACTGACGTACAAGCCTGTGTTATCGGGCGACAGGAAGCACACAGCGGCGGGAGCGTATGGACGTTCGTGCGCGTCTACACCGACGAAGGGATCGTCGGCACCGGGGAATGCAACTCCGGTGGACCCGGCTATTCAGGTTTCGCCAACAAGGAAGCCGTCCTGTCAATCAAGCCCTTTTTGATCGGTGAAGACCCGTTCAACGTGAATAAGATTTACGAGAAGCTGCGCCGCGTCGGTCGTTATGGCGGCTCGACCAAGCCCCCGCTGATCTTCGTCCTGACCGGCATCGACAACGCCCTGTACGACATCATGGGCAAGGCGCTCGGCGTGCCCGTCTACAAGCTGCTCGGCGGCAAATTCCGCGACCAGATTCGGCTGTACGCCGACTGTCACGCGGGCGAAAGCGACGACGCCCAAGCCTATGCCGAAAAAGCGCTGGAAGTGGTGGACATGGGCTTCAGCGCGGTGAAGTTCGACGTAGACAACACCGGCACGGGCAAGCTCGATGCATTCAACTGGACGGTCGGCGCGAAGGAGATGACGCACGTCATCGGCTTGATCGAGGGGATTCGCAACGCGCTCGGCTACGAAATCGACCTGGCAATCGACTGTCACGGTCAGTTCGACCTGCCGTCGGCGATCACGCTGGCGAAAGCCGTCGAGCCGCTCCGGCTGCTGTGGCTGGAAGAACCCGTTCCCGCCGAAAACATGGACGCGCTGGCTCAGGTGCGCTCGACCAGCAGCACGGTCATTTGCAGCGGCGAAAACCAGTACACCCGCTTCGAATTTCTGGAAATGTTCCTGAAGAAGGCGGTCGACGTGATCATGCCCGACCTGGCGAAAGCAGGCGGCATCGCTGAAGGCAAGCGCATCGCCGACCTGGCGGACGCGCACTACATCCCGATCGCGCCGCACAACGTCTCGTCGCCGCTGGGGATGATGGCTGCCTGCCATGTGCTGGCATCGGTTCCCAACTTCCTGCTGCTGGAATTCCACGCCCTCAATATTCCCTGGTGGAATGACCTGTGCGACGGCGACAAGCCGTTCGTTGAGAGCGGGTTCATGACCGTCTCCGAACGCCCCGGCATCGGCGTCGAACTGAACGATGCCGCTGCCAAAACGCTGCTCTACAAGGGCGACACCTACTTCGATTGAAACGATCGCCACGACCGGTTACTTAAACTTTAGGCGTCACCGTCGCCCGGCGGCGGGACAAGAGCAAAGGAGCCAATAGATGTCCTCGCAAGAAACGTCCGTAGAAGCCCTGCAGGCACGGTGGGACAAGATTCGCGTCGCCAACCTGTACGATACGCTCGACAAGATGGGCTATAACGATCAGTGTATCGACCTGGGCATCCGCCCGCTGTTCCCGCACCGGCACATGGCGGGTCAGGTGATTACCGTGCGCGGCAGCGCGCAGCCGGTCGTCAGCAAGGAAGAGAAGGCAAGCTGGGCGGAAAACTACTTCGAAAAGCTGCGCCAGACGGTTTACCCCGGCTGCGTGGTCGTGGTCGAGTGCGGCGGTGAACAGCACGCCGGCAAGTTCGGCGAAATGACCAGTTGGGCGCTGCAGCAGGGCGGCGCGCGCGGTATCGTGCTCGATTCGTTCATCCGCGACTCGTGGGGGCTGGAAGTCATCCCCAACTTTACGCCGTGCGCGCGCGGGACATCGCCCATCGAATCGAACAAGCGCTGGCAGATCACGGCGATGAACGTGACCATCGGTATGCCCGGCACGCTCACCAGCCGCGTCGCCGTCGCCCCCGGCGACTGGATCGTCGCGGAGGCGGACGGCGTGATCGTCGTCCCGCAGGCGATTGCGATGGAGGCGCTGGTCAAAGCCGAGGATATCGAATA